>RFHO01000194.1 GCA_003696385.1 Planctomycetota bacterium
CTCGACCTGCACGGACACAACCAGGAACTGGTCGATGAGCTGGTGCGTCTGGCGCTGAAACACGGCATCGTGACACCATACACGTCCTTCCTGGCGAACGAGGAGGCGTTGGCCGCGGACCGGACGGAACTGCGGCGGCGAGCGTCCTCGGCAGTCCGTCGGGAATTGGCCAAGACGTCCGGCGCCGCGGGTTTTGCTCAGCGCGCCATCAAGGGCTCGTTGCAAGCCGCTGCCAACCTGGGGGCGGCCGCAGAAGCTCTCGCACCCGGAGGCAAGCTCACCGCGGAGGAACTCGCGGAGCTGAAGCCGTTTGCCGATGCCGCCCGACACGCTCGCCGTGTGATACGGCGCATAGCCGCCAAAACGTTCTACAAAACGGGTTCGGTCTGGCGGGATGCGGACGTCGCGGAAGACGAAGTGAAACACGCCAGGGTCATCAAGCAGTTCAGCGACGAATACTTCGAGCTGGCCCGCCGGTTCGGAGGTCGCTTCGCAAAGTACCTGACGTTCCGCGAACCGGTGGTGGTGAAACTGGCAGGGGAGGTCTATCGGATCGAGCCGTAACCCCCTTGACGGCGATCGCTGCATCACGACCATTATCAGGGCCGGCGCAGCCGGTCGCCATGTGTCAGAAAAACGGCGGCCGGATGCCTATTCGGATATATTGCGGAGTGGACCAGGCGACCGCTGTGCGGCCTCGCAACTGGCCGCACAGAGGAAAGTCCGGGCTCCACAGGGCAGGGTGGTGGGTAACGCCCACCGTCCGTGAGGACAGGGAAAGTGCCACAGAGAACAGACCGCCGATCGGGAGACTCCGTCTCCAGGAGGCAAGGGTGAAACGGTGCGGTAAGAGCGCACCAGCAGGTCGGGTGACCGGCCTGGCTCGGCAAACCCCACCCGGAGCAAGACCAAATAGGGAGGAACGCGGCATTCCGCCGCTCCGGATTGGCCCGATCCGGCGACTCCCGGGTAGGTCGCACAAGGCGGCGAGCAATCGTCGTCTCAGATAAATGGTCGCCCTCGACAGAACCCGGCTTATCGGTCCACTCCGCATTCACACATCCCAGCTTCCCCAAGCCAGGCGGGGCCGTTCGTTCGGCGAACGGCCCCGTTTACGTGCGCCCGGCGTATGGGACGCGGATGCGGACGCCTCAGGAACTGGGGCCCGATGAACTCCCCGTGCGACACGCCGTGAGGAGTCCGGAGTCGCTCGCCGTGGCGGCTATCGCTTGCCGGCTCCGGTCTTCCTCGCACGTGCCTCACGGATCAGAGAAATCAGCACGGCGTCCAATTCGACCAATCCCTTGTCGGGGTCGATGCGATACAACCCGACGTGATAGTGTGCGATGCGCCCCTCCGGATCGACGACGACATACAGCGGCAGATTCGCGCCGAAGCTGCGTGGATCGCCGAACCGCTTCAGCACCGAACCATCATCGACGGCGACGGGATAGCTGAGGTTCATGAACTCCTTCAGTTTGCGGACCGATGAACGACCACGGCCCGCCGTCGCCGGATCGCTGAGCGACTGTTGGACGGCCACCCCGATGATTTCCACACCGAGCTTGTGCCGCCGATGATAGAGAAAATCCAGATACCCGACCTGGCCGTAGGGCTCCTTCAACGGCTCGTGACGGTAGTTCCAGAAGTGCAGAACGACGATCTTCCCCTTCAGGTCATCCCGGGATACGGTCCTGCCATCGATGAGCCTCAGTTGAAAATCGGGAGCCGGCTTGCCCACAAACTGCTTGACCAGTCCCTCGATCCGGCCTTCCCGCCGCTCCTGTCCGGAAACATCCCGCCGGATCGAGTCGACCAGATTCTCCGCGGGTGTGCCTTCGGCAAGGGTTTCCAACTGCTCGAGCACCGACCGAACCTTTGCGAGTTGGGCCGCATCCAATTCCGGCCGATGCTCGTCTTCCCGACGATCGAGCTTCCGTCTCAGGTCCAGCAGGGCATCGAACAGCTTGTTCCAACGGTCCGCCTGTTGCCGCTGGAGCGGCCGTCGGCCGGCCAGATCCATGCGGAGCAGAAAGGAATCGCCTCGTCCCATGAAGACTTTCTGCTCCGCCCGCCGGACGATACCGTCTTCGTCGATCCAGAGCCGCCGATGCCGACCGCGTCGGTGGACGGCTTGCACCAGCCACACCCGTGTCTGGTCGCCTTCCAGCCGGCGCCGGCCCAGCACTTCGTACACGTAGTCACCGTGCTCCCATTGCGCACCATCGTCGAGTTTTTCTGCGAACGGAAAGACAAGCCATGGCAGGCTGATCGGGTACTCGTTGTCGTTGTACGAGTACAACAGGGTCGGCGCCCGGCCGCGCGTCGTGCCATCCGCGCCGATCAGCCATTCGCCGAACCGCTCCGGCCACGCCCATCCGCCCGATCCGCGTTCCTCGAGCAGATACCGAACGGTGATCGGAGCCCGCTCCGTTCGCTCCACCACCGCGTGCAACGTAAACTGCTTCGTGGCTGGCTGAACCGAAAACCGGCCGACCGGCGCCACGGATCCGGAATACCGCAGCTCCAGTGGTTCCGACAGGTCGATCACGCCGGCAGCCAGCAGCACACCGGTCACGAAGGCGGGAAGTGTCATGGGTGGGTTCCTTTGGCAGGGGAGGGGAGTCGCCGCGGACCGGATCGTCCCGGGCCCGCAGCCGTCGATCGGCCACTGTACCTTTCCGCACCCGCCGTTGGCAAACCTTCCGCCGCGCCGGCAACTGACGATCGGCCGATCCGCTCGGGTGTCGCCATTGCCGACGTCTGTGCACGGAATGTCACCTGCGGCGGCGCGAAGCGGGTCGCCCGCATCACCAACGGCCGCGGCCGACCTTGCGGAAGATTGCCTGGCGGTGTCCCGTGGATTTACGCTGCCAGATCGTCCCAACGTTGACAGGAGTGCGACCATGTACAGTCAACGGTTCGAGCATGGACGTTCTTCGTCACGGTCTTCGCGGCCGATCCTCGTCGGACCAGCGAGCACGATCGCATGGATCGCCGTTTCCTTGTTGGGCTCGGCCACGCCGGCAGCCGACACTCCGTCGACCGAACCAGCGAGTGGCCCGGACAACTCACGTCGCCTGATCGTCCTGCAACGCGAACCGTTACGGATCGTTCACGCGGACCGGTTCGACGTCCACCCGCAGTTGGAGCCTGCCCGACACACGGTGTTGCGGGCAGAGGTGCCCGGGCGGGTCGTCGCCGTCGCCGCACAGCCGGGCCAGCAACTTTCCGCGCAGGAGACGATCCTTCGCATCGATTCACCGGCCTATGTGTTGAAACAGCGGATCGCCCGCCAGCGACTGGCCGTTTCGCAAGCGGAACTGGAGCAGGCGAACGCTTCCAGAGACGAAGCACAACGCCAGCTGGCTGCCGCGAAAGTGGAACTCGCCAAATTGGAACTCCAAGAGGCGGAGTCACTGGCTCAGCGGGCGACTGTCGTGGCTCCGTACGCCGCCACCGTCATAAAGGTACTGGTCGAGGAGGGCGACTTCGTGCAGCCGGGCGCGCCGGTGGCAGAAGTCGCCGACCTTTCGCGACTGGTCGTCAACCTGCCGGTGCGGTTCGCGGAAACGAAACCCGGTCGGACGGTCAAACTGCAAATCGACACCGAGGAAGTCAGCGGAGTGGTGCAGGCCGTCGTGCCACTGGACGAACGCTATGCCGCACTGCACCGGTTGCAGATCCAGTTGGCTTCCGCCATCGTTCAGATCGACAATACCCAGGGGCGTTTGATGCCCGGGTGGGTCGTCGCCGTGCCGTTCCTCCCGCGGACCCCCGTTGTCCTGGTTCCGTTGCAGGCGGTATCATCGGACGCAAAAGGGCGGCGACAGGTGTTCGTGCTCCGCGACGATGTCATCAGGCGGATCCCCGTCCGCCTGCTCGGGCAACTGGGCACCGAGTCGGTTTACGTCACCGGGCCTTTTGCTTCGGACGACGAACTCATCACAGCGAGCAGTGCAGAGCTGGTCGACGGGACGGTGGTGCGTCGCGCCACCGCAGACGACGCAGCCGGTCTCCGTTCCGACACGGCGGCCTCACGGGTCGTCACCCCGCCGACAGAGAAGAACGCGAGCAAAAGCAAAAAGCCTGGATTTTGATGCTTCGTGGCACCCGCAGCGTGCGTCCACCCACCAGTGCAACCGCACGAACCTCCAGGTCGCCGTTGGCGATTGAGGGACGACTGCAGCGTCCGAAAGCCGAGCACGCGGTTTCCCCTGAGCAACAGGTCGGACCGCGCGGTCGGAGCACGGCAGCGATCGCGCGGGGCAGGGCAGAAAAGGCCCGAACCGCTGCGCTCGCCGCACGGCGTTGCCCGAAGCGATCGATCGACATTTCGCTGTTTTCGCCAGCGAATGCTTCCAAACGTCACCTCGAAGAAACGAAATCCGACACCGGCCGGCACGCTCACGTGTTGACCGCCAGACGGGCGTTGCGCCGGATCAAAAGGCCCGAACAGGGGACCAGGTCGTGTCGAATACCGAGCAGCAGCAGAACGTCGTCGACGGATATGAGCTGAAAAGCTGCATTTCGATGGGCAAGATGAGTGCCGTGTGGGAAGTCGTGCCGGAAGGCGGCGGCGATCCCATGGCGATGAAGCTCCTTCTGCCCGAAGGTCTGGCGGACAGTTCCATCGTCGCCGCCTTGAAACACGAATACAAGGTCGGCAGTTCGCTCCAGCATCCCAACATCATCCGGATGCATAAGTGCTCCGCGCGGCGGAAACACGCTTACATTCTGATGGACCTGTTCCGCTCACTGAATCTCAAACAATTCATGAAAGTCGACCTGGTCGGCGTGCAAACGCGGTTGAAGCGGATCTTCGAGCAGTTGGCGATGGCACTGGCCTTCATGCACGAAAAAGGCTGGATCCACAAGGACGTGAAGCCGGACAACGTCCTGGTCACGCGGGCCTCGGAACTGCGCTTGATCGATTTCTCCCTGGCAGCCCGCTCCGCCGGGGCGCTGGGCAAGCTGCTGGGCGGCAAGAAGGTCATCCAGGGAACCCGTACCTACATCGCCCCGGAAATCATCCGCCGCCAGGCCCCGACGCCGCAAACCGACATGTACAGCTTCGGCGTTACGCTCTTCGAGGTTCTCACGGGAAAACCGCCTTTCACCGGAGCCACACCAACCGAGCTGCTGAAGATGCACCTGGCCATGCCGGCTCCCGTACCGTCCGCCTGGAACCCCAACGTCACCCCCGAAATGGATCGTTTGGTATTTCGTCTGCTGGCCAAGAAGCCGAAGGAACGTCCGAAGACGTTTCAGGAGATTCTCAACGAACTGCGAAGCATCCAGCCGTTCAAGGAACCTCCGGAGGAGCTGCAAAAGGAAGAACAGTCCGAAACCGCCGAGGAAGAGCGGCTGTTTGCCGACGCCAGCCGTGTCGACAGCCGCGCCGACGTGGCACGTCAGGAGCTGATGCGCAAGAACCCGGAGCTGGCCCGCAAAATCCTCGAAGAACGCGAACGTCGGAAACGCGAACAGGAAGCCAAACGGCTGGCCCGCATTCGCGCGCTGGAGCGCGAAGAGGCACGCACGGGCAAGACTCCCGAAGCGCCGCAAACCGCTCCCCAGCAACCGGCACCAACGGCACCGGCTGCCGTGCCGCCCGGTTTCGCACCGCCGTTCGCTGGCCCCTTTCCGCCGCCTGCTGCTCCGCCGGGATTCCCCGGCGCGGCGCCGCCACCGCCGGCCGCTCCTCCCTTTGTTCCCCCGGGCGCGGCAGTTCCCCCACCGTATGCCGTCCCGCCAGGAGCGCCTCCACCGTTTGTGCCCGCGCCGGCGCCTCCAACGGGCACGATGCCTCCTCCCGCGGCCGTCCCTCCCGGCGCGGTTCCTCCGGCAGGCACGATTCCGCCGACCGCTCCGACCGCACCGCCGATTCCGGCACCGTCGGATGCGGGTACGCCACCCGCCGCGCCGCAGGCACAGCCGCCGGCCGGCCCGATTTCACCGCAATCACCACCGTTGGCCCCCCCGGCACACCCCGGTGGCCCGCAGCAGCCTCCCGTCGGTGGCACACAGCCTCCCGCCCCGCCGACACCTCCGCAACAACGGCCCGACGATCAAAAGAAACAGGAACCGCCCGATGACGACCTGCCGCTGTGGGAAGAACTGCCGGAGGTGATATGAATGTCGTGCGATTCCCTCGTTCGGCCCGCGTGACCGGCATTGCAGGGCGGCGTCCCGGCCGCCGGCACTCCGCGTGACCATTCGCCACTGCCCAAGGCGAAGGGGAGACTGCGTCGCACCACCAAGAAACGTTGTTGCGCAGCGACGTTCCGGCAAGAATGCTCACCGCAATGCGGTTTGTCGGACCCTTCACACCCTCGGGGACAGGAACAGACAGGCGCAGTAATGCCCGAGCACCAGACGATTCTGCCGTTCGAACGCCCAATCTTCGAACTGGAAGAGAAGCTCCGCGAACTGGAGCAGCAGGGCGACCGAAGTGAGGCCACCAAGCAGGCCATCCGCAACATGCAGGCGGAAATCCAGCGGCTCAAGCGCGAGGTTTTCGCCAATCTGGATCCGTGGGATATCGTGCAGGTGGCCCGACACCCGGAACGCCCCCAGACATTGGACTACATCGAGCTGATCTTCGACGACTTCATGGAACTGCACGGAGATCGCGCGTTCCGCGACGACCCGGCCATCATCACCGGATTGGCAAAACTGGATCACCACAAGGTCCTGCTCGTGGGGCACCAGAAAGGCCGCAACCTGAAGGAGCGGACGGCCTACAACTTCGGCATGGCCCATCCGGAAGGATACCGCAAGGCCATTCAGAAAATGCAGCTGGCCGCCAAGTTCCAGCTTCCGATCATCTGCTTCATCGACACCGGGGGGGCCTATCCGGGTATCGGAGCCGAAGAACGCGGCCAGGCGTATTGCATCGCGTACAACCTGCGGGAAATGTCGCGACTGCGGACTCCCATCCTCTGCGTCGTGTTGGGTGAGGGCGGTTCCGGCGGTGCGCTCGGAATCGGCGTGGGCGACTGGATCGGGATGCTGGAATTCTCGTACTACTCCGTGATCAGTCCGGAAGGCTGCGCTGGAATCCTGTGGAAGCACGCGAAGTACCGCGACCAGGCGGCGCGCGCCTTGCGGTTCACCGCCAGGGACCTGCTCGAGTTCGAAGTGATCGACGAGATCATCCCGGAACCGCTCGGCGGAGCCCATCGCGACCACCGCGCCACCGCGACGGCCGTCAAATCGGCTCTGTTGGCGAACCTGCAGAAACTGTCGCCGTTGGACCGCAGCCAACTGGTCGAACGCCGCTACGAGCGCTTCCGCCGGATGGGAGTTTTCGAAGAGCACGCCCAATCGAAGACGCCGCGGACACCTGCCGAAGTCCGATGAACCGGCGGCGCCGTTTGCCGCCGGAGAAGGAAACGGCACCAACCGGAACTCCCGGGACTTTGCGAATCCTTCGCCAGGCCGGAGCGACCTCCGTCCGGCGCCCGTCGCAACACGAACCAGACACGGAAGGCCAGACCGCATGGATGCGAATGCGTGGTTCGATCTCTTCGTTGCGATCGTGCTGCTGATCACCACGATTCGGGGTGCGATCCGTGGCGTCTTCTGGGAACTGGCAACGGTCGGCGCGATCGTCTTGTGCTTCGCATTCGCACAGCAGCTTTCTGCGAAGATTTCGCCCCATGTGCCCGTGGGCGAGCCGCTGAACCGCTGGCTTTCTCTGCTGGTGCTGTACGTCGGGTTTTCGTTCGTCAGCTTCTCCGTCGCCCGCGTTCTGAGCGGATGGGCCGAGCGTCTGCGGTTTCGCGCATACGACCGTCACCTGGGAGCCCTCGTCGGCCTGCTGAAGGGGATAGTGGTTTCGGTTATCGCCATCTGCTTCCTGGTGACGATCATTCCGGCCACCCGCGACGCCGTACTGCGTTCGCGCTCCGGGCGCGTGGCGGCGGTGATCCTGGACGCTGTTCATCCAGCTCTCCCACCGGAGATTCACGAAATCGTCCATCCGTATCTGCACCAGCTCGATGTCGGAGACGGCGCTCCCGATCACGCTCCCGGCTCCAGCAGTCCACAGCAGCAGCCTCACGCCCATGAAGGCACTGCCGGGCACGACGTCTCGCAGAACACGGACCAGCCACATCGCGCCACCGCAACGTCGCGTCCGGATCCACGCAACGCCGACGAAGCCGCGCGGCACGAGCAGCCGAAAGTGGTCGGCGACGGCACGCCGCCGCGCCGCTCGACGACGTCGCCGCGGGAACCGAGCGGTCCGGCGGACAGTGATGAACGGACCAGCCGGCCAGCGCCCTCGCCGCCGACACCGGAAGAGATCTTCTGGCGTATTTTTCAGATTGGCGTCAGCGCCCGTCCCCAAACGGATACCCCGGCAAGCCCACCGGATACCGCACCGAAAGAGGATCCGGGTGTCGCCGCTACGTCCGGCGCTCCGGCGAATCCCGTTGCGTCGCCGGCAGCATCCCCGCCGATCACCGAGCTGATCACGCAAGTGCTCATCGAGGGGCTGCTGAATCGCATCGACGATCCGGAAGTTCGGGCATCCTGGCGCGAAGCCTGGCGGGAGGCCACGCCGCAGCAGCGGCGCGAACTGGTTGATCGCCTCACCGAGCAGCCCCCCGAAAAGGCCGCAGCGGAGTTTCAGGACTGGGTC
>RFHO01000195.1 GCA_003696385.1 Planctomycetota bacterium
GAAGAAACCCGCTGAGAAGAAACCCGCTGAGAAGAAACCCGCTGAGAAGAAACCCGCCGAGAAGAAGCCGGCACAGAAGAAAGCCACCGACAACAAGCCAACTGCAAACAAACCGGCCGCGAAAGCCTCTCCGGCGAAGAAGCCGGCCGACAAAAGCACGGCGAAACCGGCGAACAAGAAACCGGCCCCGAAGAAACCGCCCGCCAAAAAACCATCCGACAACTGAGCCGCCACGGAGCCACGATCCCGTTCGACGTCCCCCGACGGGCCGCATGCCCCGCTGAATTTCGCGAAAGGACGCCGCATGCCGGCGCAGATCATCGACGGCAAACGGATTGCTCAGCAATGCCGTCAGCGGATTGCCGAACGCGTTGCCCGCTGGACGGCCGAAACATCCGTCCGACCGCATCTGGCAGCCGTGCTGGTCGGTGACGACCCGGCAAGCGCCGTCTATGTGCGGAACAAACGACGTGCCTGCGAACAGGTCGGAATCCGCAGTTCCCTGCACAGCCTCGACGCGGCCACGACCACCGAGCGGTTGCTGGAACTGATCGACCGGTTGAACGCCGACGCTGACGTGCACGGCATTCTCGTGCAACTGCCGTTGCCGTCGCAGATCGACACACAACGCGTGCTCGACGCGGTCCACCCCCTGAAGGACGTGGATGCATTCCATCCCGAAAACGTCGGCCTGCTCGCCCAGGGACGTCCCCGCTACCTGCCGTGCACGCCCCATGGCATCCTGCAGCTGCTCCGCCACTGCGAGCTGCCGACGGCCGGCAGGCATGCGGTGATTCTGGGACGCAGCGACATCGTCGGCAAACCGGCTGCGCTGCTGTTGCTGCAAAAGGGGGAATTCGGGGATGCCACGGTCACCGTCTGTCACAGCCGCACCCGCGACGTCGCCACGATCACCCGACAGGCCGATTTGCTGATCGCCGCGATCGGTCGGCCGCGATTCGTAACGGTCGAGATGGTACGACCGGGCGCCGTGGTCATCGATGTGGGAATCAATCGCGTCGATGGCCAACTCGTCGGCGATGTGGACTTCGAAGCCGTCCGCGAGGTCGCCTCGGCCATCACGCCCGTTCCCGGCGGCGTTGGACCGATGACCGTCACGATGCTTCTGCACAACACGCTGCAGGCGGCACAGACGCTGGCCGGCCAACGCACAGCGGGACCACCTTGACAGCCGCCAATGCAGACGCCATCGGCCCCGGACCGGCGGCCACCGTCGCCCTCCGATGCCGCCCACCCCCGAACCGGCACGCATCGGCGGGCGATCGCCGCGACCGCGAACGCCATCGACCGGTCCCGCGCCGCATCAGACCGCCGAAACGTGCCCAGCACACGCCGACGGGCTCGAGGCGTCCCGCGTCCCGCGAATTGCGGCCGAACGAGGTGCCTCACCGAGCCTCCGGATCCGTCGCACTCGCTACCATCTGGACCACCGGCCGTCGGCACCTACGCTCCAGACATTCACCAGACACCCCGACATGCTCAACCAAACGGCCATC
This sequence comes from Planctomycetota bacterium, assembly GCA_003696385.1. GTDB lineage: Bacteria > Planctomycetota > Planctomycetia > Planctomycetales > Planctomycetaceae > J052. Next base: position 1,518 of record RFHO01000195.1, read on the forward strand.
CGAAGTCGCATCCAGCAGCACCTGTCCGTACTCTACCCCGGCCGCGAACGGGAACTCACCGAAGCGGTGCTCTCGGTGCTCCGTCGGCGACAGCCGGATCTGTCGGACGAAGCGCGGCGAGTCGGCGCCGGCCGCCGGGCCGACGTCCGCTGGGACGAACAGGACGTGGCCCTGATCACCTACGGCGACCAGGTCCGCCGCCGCGACGAACCGCCGCTGAAAACGCTGCACGATTTCCTGGTCACACACGGGTACCACGCCCTGCTGCGGATCGTCCATGTGCTCCCGTTCTTCCCCTACTCGTCCGACGACGGCTTCGCTGTCATCGACTACCGCCGCGTCGATCCGAACCTCGGTGATTGGTCCGACGTCGCTCGTCTTCGTGAGCGGTTCGAGCTGATGTTCGATCTGGTCCTGAACCACACGTCCGCCCGATGCGAGTGGTTTCGCAAGTTCCTCCGAGGGGAACAGCCATTCGAACGGTTCTACATCGAAGTGGATCCGTCGGTCGATCTCAGCGCCGTGGTTCGGCCCCGCAGCACACCGCTGCTGACTCCCTTCCGCATCGGCGACCGCACCCGATACGTCTGGACGACCTTCAGTGCCGACCAGGTCGATCTGAACTATGCCGAGCCGCGTGTGCTGCTGGAAATGCTGGACATCCTGCTGGAATACGTCGCCCGCGGCGCGCGGATCGTTCGACTCGATGCGATCGCGTATCTGTGGAAGCGCATCGGCACACCGTGCATCCACCTCCCCGAGACTCACGAGGTGGTCAAGCTGTTTCACACGGTTCTCGAGGCGGTCGCCCCGTGGGCGATCCTGCTCACCGAAACCAACGTTCCGCACGCGGAGAACATCAGCTATTTCGGGGCGGGCGACGAAGCACACATGGTCTACCAGTTCAGCCTGCCGCCGCTGCTGCTGGATGCCATGCTGCATCAGGACGCCGGCCCGCTGGTCGCCTGGCTGAAGCAGCTCGCGCCTCCGCCACCGGGCTGCACGTTCCTCAACTTCACCGCCTCGCACGACGGCATCGGCGTCCGCCCGCTGGAAGGACTCGTTTCCGAAGAACGGTTGCAACAACTGGTCGAAGCCACACGCCAGCGCGGCGGATTCGTCGGCACACGCCGACGCAGCGACGGTACGGATGCCCCGTACGAACTGAACATCACGTGGTTCGACGCCCTCAGCGACCCCGCCGCAACACCCGAGCTGAACGTACGGCGGTTTCTCACCACCCAGATGATGATGCTGTCCCTGCAGGGCGTGCCGGCCGTGTATTTCCACAGCCTGTTCGGAGCACACAACGACCGCGCGGCGGCGCAGCGGACCGGCATCCCCCGCCGCATCAACCGCCACAAATTCGGCTGGGACGAACTGCAACGGCTGCTGGCCGACGAACGCAGCACACATCCGGCGGTCTTCAGCGGCTACAAGCGGATCCTTGCCTGCCGGCGGGAACAGCCCGCCTTCCACCCCGACGCCCCGCAGATCGTGCTCGAGCTGGGTGATCCGCGGCTGGTCGGTTGGCTGCGGACCAGCATCGACGGCCGGCAGCGGATCGCCTGCGTCTTCAACGTCTCGACCCGGCCGATGAGCGTCCCGCTGCCCGAAGTGCTGCAGCGGGCAAACGTCCCCTGCGGTGCGGCGGTCGACTTGCTGGCATCGCGCCGCCCGGTAACATGGCCCCTTCCGATTCCGCCCTGCGGCGGCCGTTGGATCGAAATCTCGACCGCGGCGGCCTGAACCCGCGCGCGACGGCACGCCGCTGGCCAACTCCAATCGCGCAGACGGTCATAATGCGAGCCGCGCGGCGCGAACGCATCCCCCACGGGAACGCACAGCGCCGAACCCGGCCGCGGAACGTCGAACCCCGCCAGTTCGGAGGCACAGCCGCCGATGCCGGACTTCATGCAGACCGGTCCGATCACCACGCTGCACGAACTGCGGCGCAACAACCTGGACGAAATGGAAGACGCGCTGCGTCAGGCGACGCAGACCTATCCGTTGGGGCTCGTTCTCCCGGTGACGGCCGCGGACATGCGGGCCGAACCGTTTGCGCGGATCGTTCAGGAGCTGACGGAGGCCGACTACATCCACTCCATCGTCGTGGTGCTGGGGAACGCTCCGGATCGGGACGATTACCGCGAAACTCTGGACCGCGTCGCTCCGTTGGGCGAGCGGGCGGGCGTGCTGTGGACGGACGGGCCGGGCGTCCAGCAGGCGTATCGCGAACTCTCCGAAGCCGGTTTCAGCATCGGACCACCCGGCAAGGGGCGTTCCGTCTGGACCGCCTTCGGATACCTTCTGGCCGACCCGTCGCTGAAGGCCTTCGTGCTGCACGACTGTGACATCGTCGACTACGACCGCCTGTTGCTGACGCGTTTGTGCCTCCCGATGGCCCATCCCGGTCTGGACTTCGACTTCTGCAAGGCGTACTACGCACGGGTCACCGACCGCATGCACGGCCGCGTGGTCCGGCTGCTGGTGCTCCCGCTGCTGAACGCACTGATTTCCGTATTGGGTCCCGATCCGTTCCTGAACTTTCTCTCCTGGTTCCGCTACCCTCTGTCGGGCGAATTCGCCGTCTCTGCGATGCTCGCCCGAGCCAACCGCATCCCGTCCGACTGGGGTCTGGAAGTCGGAACGCTCGCGGAGGTCTTCCGGAACACCTCCGTCAAACGGGTCTGCCAGGTTGACCTGTGCCGGTTCTACGAACACAAACACCAGGACCTGTCGCTGGAAGACCGCAGCAAGGGACTGATGAAGATGGCCACCGACGTGACCATCACCATTCTGCGGACACTGGCCAGCCGCGGTGCCGTCTACTCGCATGAACACCTCGTCACGCTGCGGGCGGCCTACCTGCGATCCGCTCAGGACGCGATCCGCCAATATCACGCCGACGCCGTGGTCAACCGCCTCCGGTTCGATCGGCACGCCGAAGAACAGGCCGTCGAGGGCTTTGCCGAGCAGATCGAAGCCGCCGGTCGCATGTTCCTCGAAGCGCCCTCCTCGGTCGCCGAAATCCCCAATTGGACGCGCGTCCTCTCCGCCTTCCCGAACTTCCCCGCACGGCTCAGAGCGATCGCACGGGACGACCTCCGTTCGACCTGAAATTCGGCCGAACGTCCGCCATCTCGCACTCATATACCTCTCCGCCCATCCGCCATCGAAACACCGCGGCCGTCGTCCGCGCGTTGCAGCCTCACAGCATGACACGATCGCCCGCTCTTCACACCACTGCGCTGTCGCTTGGGGAACGGCCTGCAGCGTCGCTCCGGAAATCGGGGGCCTTTTTGCAATCGGTCCCGGGCGGTTGCTACACTCGAACCGCCCGCCCGCCGCCGCCGTCCCGGCCACGTTCGACGGCCGACGCCGGCCCACGAGGTTCCCCGACGTTCGGCCGACGAACGAGCCCCTGGAAGCCTCCGCACCCGCTCGGCATCCGATACGCCGAGGACGGCCGGCGCCCCGCGAACCGCCGGCCAACGACGGTCCGCGGGCGTGTCCCCCCAGCTTCTTCCACCGAGGAGCCGTCGAGATGAACACCCGCCGAAGTACTCACCAGCAGCGGCCGCCGCGATGCTCGAAAGACGGCACCGCGACGACATCGAAGTTCCCGTCGCAGAGATTCGCCTCGACCAGCGACACCGGCGACTCACCGTTTGGGTCGCTGCCGCTGTGGCTGGCGGCGACGGCCGCGTTGTGCCTCCTGGCGCCCTCCTTCGGCCGCGCCGACGTGCTGATCGTCCTGAAGGACGGCAAGCGGATCCGCGCAGACACAATCGACGTCGACGAAGCCGCAGGGACGCTGTCGGCCCGCTCCGAACGTCACGGAGTCGTCATGGTGCGCCGCCTCGCTCCGCAGGACATCGCGGTCGTGATGCGCGACGCCGAAGTGGTCTACTCGGCAGCCCGCCGGCACGGCGTGTCGAACGGAACGGCGCCGCGAGCCGACGCCGCTCCCGATCCGACCGCGAACTCCCGGGCGGTGGTCGCGTCTTCCGCGGGGATGCCTTCGGTCGGCGGCCCGTCACACTCCGCTCGCTCCGTGGCCGCGCGGTGCTCCCCGAATGACCGGACGGCATCCGCCCGGAAACCCGTCCACAAAACGACGCAAGACGCCCACCGCCGGGCCGACGGTGTTCGATCGATCGAGCGAGAATCGGTCGGTTGGCAAAGCCGCCGACGGCTGGTCGCGCCCGGGTTGCCCTCCCGCTCCATCGTCGTGGGTACGCGCGGCGATCCACTGGACGCGTACGACGATCTGCTCAGAATCTACTATCCCGCCGGCGTCCCCCCGCGCGAACGGGGGATCGCGCTGCAGACTTTGCGCAACGTGCGGCTCAATCAAATGCTGGCGGACTCGCTGGGACGCGCCGGCTTCGGCCTGCCGTTGCTGCCTTCGCCGCAGGCCTTCCTCCCGGGATCCGCCTCGCGGGACGGCGGCGGCCCCCGCTCCGCCACACCGATTTCCCGAAACCCGCGGATTTCGATCTTCTACCCGTACCGCCGCCTGACACCGCAACCGGCCCCGACGCAATGACTCCGCAGGGACGCCCCAGGCGCCGCATCGCCTTGCTGTTCGAGTATCCCACGCTGCACGGCGGCGAGCGTTCGATGCTGGCCGTGCTGCGACGCTTGCCCCGCACGGACTGGGACCCCGTCGCGCTGGCCCCTCCTCATGGCCCACTGGCCGATGCCTTGCGAAAGCTCGGCGTGGCCGTCGAACCCTTCGATCTGCACGGCCGGGACGTCCCGGCGGAACTGCCCGAACGTGCCGCGCGGCTCGCCGAGGCCGTCATGCGGCTGTCCGCCGACCTGGTCCACGCCAATAGTCTGTCGATGAGCCGGCTGCTGGGCGCCGCGGTCGACCAGTTGAACATTCCGGCGACCGGCCACATCCGCGACATCATGCGATTGAACACGACCACGATCCAACACCTCAATCGATTGGACGCGGTGGCCGCCGTTTCGCACGCGGTCAAGACGGCGTACATCGAACAAGGCGTCGAACGCCATCGAATCGGCGTGATCTACAACGGCGTCGATTGCCGCGTGTTCCGCCCGGACGTCCCCACCGGAGTGCTCAAGGAGGAACTCGGCCTTCCCGCGGACACTTTCCTGATCGCCACCATCGGCCAGCTCTCCCTCCGCAAAGGCCAGCGGACCGTGGCCGACGCGGCGAAGCGGATCGTGCGGGGAATTCCCCAAGCCCATTTCCTCTTCGTCGGCCGACGCCATTCGCAGAAACCCGAGAGCGTCGAATATGAAGCGTCGGTCTGGCGGACCTTCGAACAGGCGGGATTGCAAAACCACCTGCACCGCATCGAGGAAATCGACGGGGTCGACTGGCTGTTGAACGAAATCGACCTGCTGGTCCATCCAGCCGAACAGGAACCGTTGGGACGCGTGCTGCTGGAAGCCGGAGCCACCGCCACACCGATCGTCGCCACCGCGGTCGGTGGCACGCCGGAAATCCTCGTCCACGGCGAATCCGGCTGGCTGATTCCTCCCGGCGATCCCGACGCCTTGGCCGACGCGGTCGTGCATCTGTGGCATCACCCGGAACTGCGCGACGAACTCGGCGAAGCGGCTCTGCGACGCGTGCGATCGCTGTTCAACGCCGATCGCTCCGCCCGCGCGCACCGCGAATTCTGGGAAAGCATGCTCGCCTGACCACGCCACGCGGTTTCGCGGGCAGCGAATCCGCAGATCGGCTCCCGCGCCGCGTTCCGCTCCGGCCGGCCATGCTTACAATCGCTCTCGAAGTCGACGGACGATCCGGTCCCGAGCTTCACGGGGCAACGGTTCCGCGGGCGGGGAATATGGCGGTTCCGGCGGAGTCTGCTCCGGGGGTCCGGGCGGCGCCGCCTCACGAACGAGCCGCTCGAAACGCAACAGATCGCGACGAAACCCCGAACACAGCCGACACATCGCCAGGTGCAGGCGGAGGTGGATCCGTTGCCACAAGCCGAGCTTGCGGTCGACGGACTCGGACAGCAATCGGGCAACCTCTCGACAGGACAACATCGCTCAGCGGGGCCTTTCGCCGAATCGGGTGGACAGACACCGGGCCAATGCCAGCCGCGCCCGATGCATCAACACCCACAGGTTGGACGGCGTGATCGCCAGTTCCTTACAGATCCGTTCGCTCGGAAGCTGCTCCAGCTCCCGCAGAGCGAACACCGATCGCTGCATCGCGCTCAAGCCCTCCATGCATTGCATCAGCGCCTGCCAGAATTCCTGCCGCTCGACTTCCGCGGACGGCAACTGACTCAGAAAACGCGGATCCTCGCGCCAGCGGCCGCGTCGGTCGAACACCTGTTCTTCCCACGATGCGTCCCATTCGGCTGCATCGACCTCCACGTCCCGTCGTCGCACTCGCCTCCGGATCCAGTCGATCAGTTTGTTTCGCAGAATCGACATCAGCCAGCTCCGCTCGGACCCCCGCCCGGCGTACTGGCCGCGGTGCTCCAGAGCCGACAGAAACGTCTCCTGGACCAGTTCTTCGGCTACCGAACGGTCCCGCACGCGGACCAGGGCGTAGCGGAACAGGGCATCGCCATGCGCGTCCACCCAGCTCTCCGGATCCAGTGTCCGTACCGAGTCCGGCGCGGAGTCCCGTGCGTTCATCGACGAGTCGCCTCGAATGCATACTCACTGCGAAAACCGGTCACCGGCCGCTTTCGCACTTCTCACAAACCATCCTTCACCGTCGCCACGGTCGCTTGCCGCGGTTGCACACGTTGCCGGGCGAACCGCTTCCGCTCAGGAAACCCGCGAGACGCAAAACAGCGACGCCCCGTCACCTCGACCCGTGTCACGCAACGCCACCGACGCACCGGCATTCCGCGGCGCCGCCACAACCGTACGGTAAGCGTCCGCGGGAAGTCGGTGATGCAGCTCACGCTCCAATTGCTCGGCCATCGCCTGCGTTCGGCACGGTGCGAACACCGCCGGTCCCCACGACGACTGCGCCCATCCCAGTCGGAAGCGCGCCGGCAATTGCCGCAATACCCGGCTCAACCGTGCATCCGCCAGCGTTCCGCCCTGATATGCCGAGAAAAATCGGCCCACCAGGCTACCGTACTCCACCAGCGCCTGGGCGAAGGCGTCGAAATCCGCCGACGCCGCCGCCCGCAACAGCTCCTCGTTTGCCAGACGCCGCAGCGAGCGGACCACGCCGTTGTTCATCGGGCACAATTCCCGGAAGACGCGACGCTCCCGGTGACCGGCCACGCCACGCACGGCCCGACGCCACACCACGAGAAACCGCCACCCGTCAGGCACCGTGACGCGCGCAAACGGACGCACGGGCGCTTTCGGACCGCCCGCCGCTCGGCTCCCGTCGCCCGGCGCCCAGAACCGCACGCGGCTTCCTCCGTCACGGACCGGCACCGCCGAAGGATCCAGCACGGCTCCTTCGGCCACCAGACCGCCGACGGCAAAACCGATCGTACCCACCGCGGATCGTCGCGAGCGCCCCAGGCGATCCGCCAGACGGCACGCCATTGTCACGGCCGCCCGTTCCCGTGCACTCCAGCCATCCGGCCTCCGTCCGGCTCCATCCGCCGGCTCGCCGCCGATCACGCCCCGCCGCACGCGCCAACCCCACTGTCGCAACCGGCACAACACGGCGGCCAGTCCCACGGAAAGGCAAAACTGCGTGCCCGAACCGAAGCCCGTATGCGGCGGCGGGACACTCCGCAACTCCATTCGTCCACACATCGGGACGGGTCCGCTGCACCGTGGACTCTCGCACGTCTCGACGGCTTCGTCGGCCGCCAACGCCCGCAGCACGCCGAACGGATCCTCGTCGGAGGAATCGCCGCGTGCGCGACCGCCTTCCAGACGCCGCAACACCTCCAAGGTACGTGCCACCGCCCACCGTTCACCGCCGCAAATCGTCCACGAACGCTCGCCACCGGTCGCCGCTTCGGCCCCCGCCGGCCCGGCACAGACGCACATGTGCGGACGATCGACGATCACGCCCACGCCGCCGTACTCGATCTGCGATCTGCCGCCTGCCGCAAGCAGACCGAAGTGCAGCCGGGCCCCACTGCGGACTTCGATCCGCCATTGCGCCACGTCCGCCGCCGTCTCGTTCACCTTGCAACCTCGCCCCGCGGGACTTCTCGACGCAGTGCCGGAGCGGCCCACTCCCGCTCCGTGACGGTGATTCGACAAGGTCTTCGCCAGCCGCCATGATACGGCTGGGATTTGCGGTCGCAACGCTCGGCACCCGCAACATGCCCAAAGGCCGACGGCGGTGTTCGGCGGGGCGGCCGCCGCTTCGACACACCTCGGATCGACCGACCCACGAACAGGAGAACGACCATGCAACAGGCATCAGCAGCCCACCGCGCAATGGGAATCGCCTTGGTTCTGACCTTGATCCTCGCTTTCCGCAGCCCCGCCGTTGCCGGTGAAGACGGCGGTTTCGTGGCCCTCTTCGACGGCAAGACGCTCGACGGCTGGGAGCAACACGGCGGAAAGGCGAAGTACTACGTCGAAGACGGGGCGATCGTCGGGCAGTCCGTCCCCAACACGCCCAACAGCTTTCTGTGCACGAAAAAGAAGTTCAAGAACTTCATCCTGGAATACGAGTTCCTGTGCGATCCGCAGTTGAACTCCGGAGTGCAATTCCGCAGCAACGTGTACGACAAGCCGGTCGAGTACACGTACAAAACCCGCAATGGCAAGACCGCCACCAAGACGGTCCCCGCCGGGCGCGTCCACGGATATCAGGCCGAGATCGATCCCAACAAGCCCGACCGGATGTGGACCGCCGGCGTCTATGACGAAGGTCGTCGCGGCTGGCTGTTTCCAGGCCTGTGCGGCGGCGATCCGAAGAAGTTCACCGAGCAGGGCAAGCGTCTGTTCCGCCCGGGAGCATGGAACCACGTCCGCGTCGAATGCCGGGGCGACCACATCCGCACGTGGCTCAACGGCGAGCTGCGGGCCGATTTCCACGACGATCTGACGCCGGAAGGATTCGTCGGCCTTCAGGTCCACGGCGTCGGCGGCCGCAAGGATCCGCTGCGTGTCCGCTGGCGGAACCTCCGCATCAAGGAACTCGACTGACCCCACTCGTCCAACGGCGCACTCCCGGCGTCCTCACGGTCGTCGCCGAGCGATTCGCCGGCAGCGTGCAGCTCATCTCGGCGATCGGGCCACGTGCCGGTCGGCGCGACCGACCAACGCTGCGCGCAGCGGCCGAGTCGCATCGCCCACGCAGAGCATTCAAGAGGACGGAGCGCCGGTCGCCGCCACGGCCGAGGATGATTCAGGCGGCGACCGTCCGGCCGGGTACCGCCGAGCACGCGCGTTCAGAGAAGCGTTTCGAGCAGCAGCCGCAGCTTGCGCAGCTCCAGAGGCCGGTCTCCGAGGGGAATCGCATCCGCGATCAGGTCCACACTCAGCGCCCAGCGATAACCCGACCGTTGCAGTTCCGAAACAAGCCGCGAGTAGTCCACGTTTCCCAGGCCCACGGGAACCTGCAAGGCATCCGGAGATGTGTCGCGCAGGTGGACGTGGTAGACGCGCGGCAGCAGCCGATCGAACGATGCCGGCTCGGTACGCCCGAAAATGAAATGCGACGGATCCAGCGTCAGACCCAATCCCGGCACGGCGTCGCACAGTTCGACGGCCGTGTGCAGATCCTCGCACACCGTCCCCTGGTGTGTCGGGATCGAGACCCGAACCGCTTCCTCCCCGGCCAGTGCGACGTAATTCCGCAACGCGTCGACGGCCTCGTTGAACGGAGTGCCCAGCCGAGGCGCCGGCACGGTGACCTGAGCAATCCGCCCCAGTTTCGCGAACCGCGCGATTCCCCGGAACGTGGCATCGTCGACGTCCGCCGCGAGACTGATCGCCACCGGGACCATCCGCGACTGCTCGCGCAGACGGGAATGCATGTTTTCCGGTTCGGCCACCATCTGCCGGAGATCCACGTGGCAGCCGGCATCCGGGTCGATCCACAGTTCGTACTTGTCGAATTCCAGCTCGTCCAGCCGCCGACAAGCGTCGAAGACGGTCTGGTCCGCGAAACAGCGGGTGGATGCGGAGACATACACCGGAGCACACTCCATTGCTGGCTGCGGCGGTCGTCCCGCACTCTGCCGGGGCTGACCCTCATGAAGCGCGGCGGGAACGTTGCGGCCGGACCGCAGGGAGGAATTCGAGGCGGGCCGGGTAATCTAGTGCGGCTTTTCCGTTTGTTCAAGATCGACGGATCGCACCGGTTCCGCATGCCCTGCTTTTCACACGGATTCTGCGGATTTCGGCCAGTCGATCGGCAACCAGAACCGATACATCAAACGACTATCGCTGCGTCGGTGATCGACCGGCCATCCCGGTACGGTCCACCGGACCGCCCCGCAATACAGGAGGCTCCCATGCGCAGGACGATTCCCGCCGCACTGACGCTGGCTCTGGCTCTGGCCACCACCGGCACCCTGTCGGCCCAGCACGGCCCGACACCGAGCAATTTTTCACCCGCCGGCCTGCCGGTGACGTCGGGGTATCAGACCCTGTATCTCCAGAACGGCTACGCCGTCGGCATGGGACCGTACGGATTCCCGCGCGACCGGCACGCGGTTCCCAACGCCCTGCACACGGCCGGCACGCATTTCGAACACGCCATCGGAGCGTATCCCAAACCGACGGCGATCGCCGCACCGGTAAGCTGCCCGCATGGTTTCTGCCCGCCCGGCACCGTCGTCGACGGGTACGTCGCGGCCCCGCGCTGTCCCGTTTGCCAGCCGGACCCGTGGGCCTACGCGGCCGCACGTGGGAAGATCTGGCGTCCCACGCACTATCAGACCTTCGAGTACAAGTACCCGAAAAATCTGGTGTATCCGCCGGCCAATCACCAACCGGCGATCGTGCAGTATCCGTACTACACCGTCAAAGGCCCGACGGACTTCTTCATGAAGTGACGCCGCCGCGCCTCAGCCGCAGCCCGGTTGCCGCTGCGACACGTCACGGCCGCGGAACGCCTGCGCGGGCGAAGCAACCCCGCCGCCCGCGGACACGGCCGAATCGTGCACGCATCTCCGAGGATACGTGCATGCGGGTGGCCCGGGCGGCTCGTGCGCCTTGTACGCCGTCGGAAATCCTCAACGGGATGCGTCCAGACGTTGCGGCGTCAGCGACTGCTGTCGCAGTTCCACCGTGAACACCTGCGTCCACTGAGTTCCTCCATCCGGAGTGATCACCGACAGCGGAAGCACTTCGCGGCCGTCCCGCAGGGTCAACGGGATTTCGAACGCCCCGTCTTCGGCCACCGGAACCGCCGCTCCGTCGAAACAGACCTCGCAGCCTTCGGCGCACTGGCCCATCAAAGTCAACAGCAGACGCAGCGATAACGGCGGTCGGCCGAACTCGTCACCGTCGTTCCAGACCGCCTCGGCCCGCTGCGCCCGTTCACCATGCCCTCCGCGCGGCGCCCCGACCGTCCGCGCCGCGCTGTACTGCACGGGCAGCGGACTCTCCACCCCCGGCCGCAGCCGCACCGCTCGCGACAGCGCCTGCGAAGGACAGAATCGGGGCGAATGCATCAGCGGCTGAAACCGCCCCCGCTCCGACTGCAGACCCAGCCGGACCTGCCAACATTCATTGGGGCGGTCGATCCGCACGTACCAGCAACCCTCGTCCAGATCGACAGGGATCCGCTGAACCAGTTCGACCCGCGGCAATGCGCGTTCTTCGGGGGTACCTACGCGCTCCACGTGCAGCACGGGCGAACAATGATGCCGCTCCGGCCCGAGAGCCGCTTCGGCGATCCGCAACTGGTTGCGCGTCACCGACCAGCGAACTTCGCACCAGTGACGGCTGGTCGGACGCACGCTCAACAACCGCGGCTCATCCTCAGGGCTCACCCCCCGCTCCAGTAAAACGGGACGCTCGCTGGCGTCGGCCGCGGCACCGTCGGCTCGATCCGTCCCTCCCGGACACCGCTTCCGGACCACGTCGGCCTCCGAAGCCGCCCGCAGCTGCGCCGTCGGCACAGCTGCGGCAGGCGTCTCACCTCGCTCGCCCCGAAGATTCTGCAACCGGTGCACCAACTCCATCTTCTTCAGCCGCGTGGCCCCCCGAATCCCGGCGGCCTGCGCCAACCGCACCAGTTCCGCACGCGTCAGTGCGTTCAGATCGCGGCTCGATGACTTAGCACTCATGCGCCGCTCCTTCGCAGCCATCCGGGCTGTCGCCACCTGTGTCCGGATTCCGAGATTCCCGGCGGACGTCGCTCGAGACGCGTCCACGAAGCGGTGTCACAGCATGCTTGATGGTGCCTGATCCGCACTCGGTTTGTCAAACCAGCGGACGGCGCAGAATCAACCGGCCGGTCATTGCACGAGCGAACGCCGGCGACACGCGACCCACCACAACGGCCCGGCAGCGCGAAATTCCGTCGCCCGGCATCCGATTCGGCCAGGTGACACGGGGCAAGTCATCCCGCCACGGGCGAGCTCCAACGTCCCCGCCCGCATCCGGCCGACCGCGCCGCAAAGCGGAGACGCGGGACGATCCACGCCCGGCAGCTCGCCGGAGCGCGGGGATCCCGCCGTCAGGCCGGGCATCGCGCTCCGCGACCGGGAGTGGCGGGCGGGCGCTACGCCGGCTGGTTGTCACGCGCCGTCGTCGGACGATCGGCGGCGGCGCTCGGCGACGTTCCGGACCACGCGGCGCACGGTGCGCACTGAAACACCCACGCGTTCGGCAACCTCTTCCTGCGTGAACCCGCAGACCAGCAGGCGGCAGATTTCCCGCTGCACTTCCGGCATCCCGGCCAGGCACCGCTCGACCTCTTCATCGGTCGCCACGATTTCACTGGGTGTCCGCCCGTCGTCGAGCACGGCGGTGTACTGCAGCTGGTTCTGCTCGATCGACGTGACCGCCGCGCGGGCGGTGGCCCGCCGCCGGCGTCGCCACTGGTCGATCAGTTTGTTGCTGGCCATCCGCGACACGAACGCCACGACAGACCGCGGCCGCGTGAACCGCTCCATCAAATGCGGCCGCGCGAAGAACGATGCCCACGCCGCCTGTGTGAAGTCTTCCGGGTCGAAGCCGGGAAGGAGTCGAGCACGCAACCGCCGCGCGACGATACGGTCGATGTACGGCCCCAGCCGCTCGTAGAGCTGCTGCGCCGCCTGCTCATCTCCTGAACGGACTCGCCGCATCAGTTCCACGAATGTCTTCGAGCCAAACGAATCACACTGGTTTGTCATTGCCGCGCTTTCCGGGTCGTCAACAGCCACCAAAGTGTTCCATCTTCCCGGCCTTTGTCCTCCACAATCGCCGCGCAGCAGCGGACGATTCCGCTGCTGCGCCGTCGACAGGCAACCGAACAGGAGCCGGCACCCACGGCCTTCGGCATGATTTCACCGTCGGTGACACGGCGATTCGACCGCCGTGCCATCCGGCAACGCGGTGCGGGATATACGTATCGCAACCCCCATGGCCGGCCATTCGATCATGCGCGCCGAACGGCATCCGGCCTGCCGTAATCGACAGGACGCACATGATCCGCACATCGGAAATTGCGGTCCTGTCGATCGGCGAACCGGGAGAAGGTGAAAAAGAAGGGCGAACTTGAGCGGTCTGGAACAAAGCGCAGAATACCGGCCCGGTACCGTCCGGCAAGCAACGCTCCTGCGGCGCGGTTCGCGCAGGTCGCCGTCCCCTCCACGCGTACCCGCGCCGCCGCGGCGTGTCGGCGTGAATCACGCCCGTCGCTGCGAACACACCCGGGGCGAACCGTGCCGCAGGGCCGGCATCGCCGTCAGACGGCTCCGTACGACGGAAACGCGCAGCCGGCCGGTCTCCTCGCGACCGTCGGGACATTCGACAAGCCAACCACCATCCGCGCATCGGTGAAGCACGATGATCCAGCACAGAGAGCCCGGGAATCCGCAATCCTCCGCCCGCGACACATCGGTCGTGCTGCGTGTTTCGAAGATCTCCAAGCAATTCCCCGGTGTGCGGGCGCTGGATGGCGTTTCCCTTACGCTACGCCGCGGCGAAGTGCTGGCGGTGATCGGCGAAAACGGCGCCGGCAAGAGCACGTTGATGAAGATCCTCGCCGGAATCGAACAGCCCGATTCGGGAACGATCGCGATCGACGAACATCCGGTGGTGATCGACTCGGTCCAATCCGCCCTGGCGCACGGCATCGCGCTGATCCACCAGGAACTGAACCTGTGCGACAACCTGGATATCGCCGCCAACATCTTTCTGGGACGCGAGCAACACACCGGCGGTTGGATGAACCGCCGAGACATGCTGCGGGAAGCCGAGCGGTTCCTCCGGATGGTGGGGCTGAACGTCCCGCCCGACACGCTCGTGGCCCGGCTGTCCATCGGTCAGCAGCAGATGGTGGAAATCGCCCGCGCGCTGTCCGTCGATGCCCGGATCCTGATCATGGACGAGCCCACTTCGAGTCTTTCGCAACAGGAGACAGAAACGCTGTTCGAGGTGGTCAAGGGGCTGCGGCGACAGGGCGTGAGCGTGATCTACATCTCGCACCGACTGGGTGAGGTGCGCGAACTGGCGGACCGGGTGACCGTGCTGCGGGACGGCCGCAACGCCGGTGAACTGCAACGCGACGAAATCGACCACGACCGCATGGTGCGGTTGATGGTCGGCCGGGACATTTCGCAGTTCTACGTCCGACAATCGCACACGCCCGGCGACCCAATGCTCGAACTGGAGGAACTCGTCGTTCCCCGGAACCCACGGCACAAGATCCGCCTGCAGATCCGCGCCGGTGAAATCGTCGGTCTGGCCGGTCTGGTCGGTGCGGGCCGAAGCGAACTGTTGCAGTGCATCTTCGGCATCGAACCGCCCCTTTCCGGAACCATTCGCGTCGGCGGACGAGTCGCCCGGATCCGACACCCGCTGGATGCCATCCGGCACGGTCTGGCGCTGGCTCCGGAAGACCGCAAGACCGCCGGTGTGATCCTGGAAATGACCGTTCAGGAAAACATCACGCTGCCCGGTCTGCGAGCGTACTGTCATCCCGGAGGCATCCGCAATCTGGCGCGGGAACGGCACGACACCGAAACACTGATCCGCCGGCTGCGGATCAAGACCCCTTCACCCCATCAGATCGTGCAGCTCCTGTCCGGAGGCAACCAGCAAAAGGTTGTCCTGGCCAAATGGCTCGCCTTGACTCCCCGTGTGCTACTGCTCGACGAACCGACCCGTGGTATCGACGTCGGCGCAAAACGGGAAATCTATCAGCTCATGGAAAACCTGGCCGCCAGCGGCGTCGCCATCCTGTTTGCCAGCAGCGAAATGGAAGAAGTGCTCGGCATGTCCGACCGCGTCCTGGTCATGCACGAAGGCCGCATCGCCGGCGAACTTCCCCGCGAGAAGCTTTCGGAAGAAAACATCATGCGGCTGGCCACCGGCGGGTCCCTTCTCGCGACGGAATCCGTCGGCCGCTGATCGATGGCGTCGAGAGCCACGGGGATCGAAACGCCGCCGGCCGATCGCCTCGTGGATCACCGCCGGACCGTGGCCGAACCACGACGCCATTGCGCCGCCCGACCACCGGCCGCCGAAGATCGGCCGCGTCATGCCTGCTGCCGCCGCCACCTGAGCCGCACCCGGTTGCGAGGTTGCACGTCGACCACCTCGATCGTCCATCCCTGCCAGTTCGCCGTCTCGCCCGGACGCGGGATCTCGTCCAGCAGATCCTGCACCAGACCGGCTGCTGTGACTACGTCTCGGGGAATGGAGCCGGCCGGAATTCCCAGTCGTCGCGCCAGCAACCGGAGGCTCACCACGCCATCGACCTCCCACACACCGGGCGCCACTTCGCGCACCGGTTCCGCGCGGACCAATCGCCGGGCACGGCCCGCTTCCGGATCCAGCAGAAAGTCCTGCAGATCCTCGACCGTGATCACCCCGACCGTGTCGCCGTACTCGCTGACGACCCCCACCACGTGATCACGATGCGCGGCCATCTCCTGCCAGACATCCGACAGAGGCGCACACCAGGGGACGAAGCGCATCGGCCGCGACAACCGCAAGACCGCATCGGCAATGTCCCGGCGCGCGCCCAGTGACCAGTCCGCCAGACTCAGATACCGCCACGCTTCATCAGCCGCCGACGCCGGATCGCGCAGCACCACATAGCGCCCCTGCAGGACCACCTCGTCCCAGCGATTGGCCAGCTCCGCGATCGTCGCCATCCGAAAGTGCCCGCGCGGCCACATCAACTCTTCGGCACGGACTTCGGCCAGATCGAGCACCGCTTGCAACAGATCGCGTTCGTGCTCCGCGACCTCCCGGCGCTCGCGCAACTCATCGATGGCCCGCTCCAGGTCGACCAGCTCGAATTCCGGTTCGACTTTCAGATTCGGCCAGAAGGCCCGCTGCAACGCCCGGCTCAGCGCGTTCAGCGCCGGCAGGATCGGCGTCAGAACGTTGACCGCCGCGCTCAGTGGAAACGCCACCGCCCGAGCGAACGGCACGCGGAACCCCACCGCAAGACCTTTCGGCAGAACCTCGCCGAAGACGATGATCCCGCCCACGCTGCCCGCGCCGACCATCCCGGCCAGCAATGGCAACCCCGCCGTGATCAATCCCCGACAGATCACCACACTCACAGCGAAATACGAAAGGTTGACCACCAGATTCCAGAACAGAATCGCGGTCAGCAGACGGTCGGGAGTCTCCAGCAGCCGGGTCGCCAGACGCCCCTGCCCGCCCCCGCGACGCAGATGATCCAGCTCCTCCGGCGACAGACTGAACAGAGCCGTTTCACTGGAGGAGAAGAACGCCGACGCCGCGACGAGCGCCACCATTGCGGCGAACAGAGGTCCAAAAGCCAGCAGATTCGCGAACCACTCCGGCATCGCCCCGTCCCACACCTCCCTGCGTGCGGCCGCATACGGCCATCGACGTCACCCCTCGATCCCCATCCGCCGCCGCGCAGCGTAGCGAAACGCGCGCACCGGCGGTATCGTGCGTCGAACGCGCGTCGGCTCCGCCCGCCGCACGCACGCCGGCAACGGCTCGATCCACACACGCCGCCGACGTCGGTCCGCACGGGCGGGCACCACGGTCGACGGTCCAATCGGCGGCACGTTTTTTGCACCATGCCATCGCGGACCGTGACCGTGCCGATTCGGCACATCCACAGACCGGGAAAGGATCCACCCATGCTTGATTTCAACGCTCTGAAAGCCCGCGACATCATGTCCAAACACGTCGTGGCGGTCGCGCCGGACGACACTCTCGAGGACGCCCTGCGGATGATGACCGAACACCACGTCACCGGCCTCCCGGTGATCAACAGCCGGGACGTGTGTGTGGGGATCATCACGGCCAGCGACATCCTCAACCTCGAAGAAGAGCGGATCGAAGAGTCGGAGGGTATCCAGGAAAAGCCGATGTACTACAACGCCGACACCGGACGCTGGGAGCCGGTGCACATGTACCTGTCACTGGAAGAAGTCCCTGAACTGGCCGTCTCGGAAGTGATGACCACATTACTCGTCTCAGTCACTCCCGACACGCCCCTGAAGGACGTCGCGAAGAAAATGCACGAAGAAGCCGTGCACCGCGTGCTCGTCCTGGACGATCAGCGGCGCCTGCTGGGCATCATCACCGCCACCGACTTCGTACGCCTGATCGCGGAACGCGGTTGAGCCCGCTCCGCGACGACCACCACTCGCCCGGACCACCACCCGCCGTCACCCCGGATCCGGCGGCCTCAGCCATGGCCCACAGCAGCCCTGATTCCAAACACACCCGGGATGCGGCGTCACACACGGGCACCGGTCGCCGTTTCACACCGGACCCTCGACGGGACGGCGCAAGCGGCGCACTGCGATCGCCACGCTCGCCAGCACGAAAAGCGCAAAACCCGGAACCGACAGCTCGGGGACGAACCAGAACAACAGCAGGCCGATCAGAGCGCCCATCCAGGGCCAACGACCGGCC
>RFHO01000196.1 GCA_003696385.1 Planctomycetota bacterium
CGCCTGACCGAAGCGAACATCCGCGAAGGGATGCGTCGCGTGCGTACGGCGCTGCTGGAAGCCGACGTCAACTACGAGGTCGTCGAGGATTTCATTGAGCGGGTCACACAACAGGCGGTCGGCGAACGCGTGCTGAAATCGCTCCGCCCCAGCGAGCAGATCGTCGGCATCGTCTACGAAGAGCTCGTCCGCCTGATGGGGCCGGTGGATACGTCGATCCCGATCCGCCGGGGCGACGTCACCGTGATCATGATGTGTGGCCTGCAGGGAAGTGGAAAAACGACCACCTGCGGCAAACTGGCCCGACTGCTGAAAAAGGAAGGGCTGCACCCGATGCTGGTCGCCGCCGACCTGCAGCGCCCCGCGGCGATCGAGCAGTTGAAGGTGATCGGCGAGCAGATCGGGGTGCCCGTCTATTCGGAACCGCCCGAAAAAAGCACGCCCCTGCAGGTCTGCCGCAACGCCCTGAAGGCGGCGCGCCAGCAGGGCTGCGACGTGGTGATTCTCGACACCGCCGGCCGCCTGCACGTCGACGAACAACTGATGAAGGAGCTGGAGCAGATCGACCGCACCATTCAGCCGCATCAGGTGCTGTTGGTCTGCGACGCGATGACCGGACAGGACGCCGTGCGTAGTGCCAAGGCCTTCAACGATGCACTCGAAATCGACGGCGTCATCCTCACCAAGCTCGACGGTGACACGCGAGGTGGTGCGGCGCTCAGCGTGAAATCCGTCACCGGCGTCCCCATCAAGTTCGTCGGCGTCGGCGAACAGCTGGATCGGCTCGAGCCGTTTCGGCCGGAGGGCATGGCCGAGCGGATCCTGGGGATGGGTGACATCGTCGGTCTCGTCCAGCGAGCCCAGCAGGAACTCGACCAGCAGGAACTGGCCGAGCAACAGAAAAAGATGATGGAGGGCCGCTTCACCCTGGAGGACTTCCAGAAGCAGATGCGGCAGATCCGTCGGCTGGGACCGATGCGCGAAATCCTCAAGATGATCCCCGGCGTGGGGAGCCTGTTCGACACCATGGACGACATGGAGGACCCGGAGAAGGAACTCAGCCGCATCGACGCCATCATCAATTCGATGACCCCCGACGAACGGCTGCACCCGGACCGCATCGATCGCAGTCGGCGCAATCGGATCGCCCGCGGCAGCGGCACCGATCCCAGCGAAGTGTCCGCCCTGCTGAAGCAGTTCGATGCCATGGCCAAGATGATGAAGGAAATGGCGGGCATGGGCATGAGGGATCGGCTCCGGGCCGTCCAGGAACTGGCCACCAGCGGTGCGCTCAGCGGGGCACCACTCCGACGCGAAAAAATCCGCAGCAAGCGCGGACCGTCCGATCCCCAGAAACTCAAGGAACTCCGCCGCAAACAGCGCAAGGAAGCTCGTAAAGCCAAGAAACGCAACCGCAAACGACGCTGAGCGTCCGTCGCGACAGCGCCGATGTGGCCACCGACCTATGGGCCGTCTCCGGCTCCCAACCGCTTCCGCTTCGAACGACGAACCCTCCACCGGTGAAGCCTTAAGTATTGTCTTTCGGTATCACGCACGCCGTTCGTTTCCGCGACGGCGCATACGGTTTCGCTGCGGCGTCTGCGGAGAACGCGGAAGAGCGACTCACCGAACTGCCGGCGAAATTGCCAGTTCTGCCTGCGGGACGCTGGAACCTCGGCCGTCGGATCGGTTATCATCCGCGTTTCACGAAAGGCCGGTTCGCACTCCCCCGCCGCGGCGTCGTTCGCAACGCGGGGCGTTCGCTATTTGTACTGCAGCCGTCGACAACTGCAGGACTGTCAAAAGGGAGAGATCCGTGGTTCGTATTCGACTGAAACGGTTCGGACGCCGACACCGACCGTTCTTCCGCATCTCCGTGATGGACCAGCGTTCGCCGCGCGACGGAAAGGCCATCGAGGACATCGGCTATTACGATCCGATGGTTCGCGACAAGTCGCGACGGGTGCGGCTGAAGATGGACCGACTGGAATACTGGTTGAGCGTCGGTGCCCAGCCGTCGGAAAAAGTCGCCGTGCTGATCAAAAAGCTCCGCCAAGGCAAGCTGGTTCAGCCGCAACCGAACGCCGAATCCGTTTCGGTCTCGGACGAGACTTCGGCGCCCTCCGGGCCATCCGGCGGAGATGGTGAGGAACAGTGAGCGCGCGTGCTTTGGGCTGAAGTCGGACGCCGTCGCTCGCCCGTCCCCCCCACTGGCCCCACCCGCTGCCGGTGACGAAAATGCAGCAGACGCCGCCGCACCGTGCGGTTTCCAACGATCCGGGTGTCCGGGCGCGACGGTCGCGTTTGGCGTAAGACCAAATCCCGCGATGCACCCCAACCAGCCGTCTTTGATGGCGGCGCCGACCCATGCGTTTCGACGTATTGACCCTGTTTCCGGAGATTTTCGAAGGCTACCTCGGACAGAGTCTGATCAAGAAGGCCATCGATCGCGGGCTGATCGAAATCCATCGCTGGAACATCCGCGACTGGGCCACCGACAAGCGGAAATCGGTCGACGACAAACCCTACGGCGGCGGGCCCGGAATGCTCATCATGTGCCCGCCGGTGTTCGCCTGTGTGGAAGCCGTCCAGCGGGCGGCCGACCCGCCGGGCCGACTGATCATGCTCACGCCGCAGGGACAGTTGTTGAATCAGAAACTTGTCGAACGGCTCGCACAGGAACCGCGGCTGCTGTTGCTGTGCGGACGTTACGAGGGGTTCGACGAACGCATACGTGAGGGACTGAAACCGCTGGAAATCTCCGTGGGCGACTTCATCTGCAACGGCGGCGAAGTCCCCGCGATGCTGCTGATCGACGCCGTCAGCCGGTTGGTCCCCGGCGTGCTGGGAGACGAAACGAGCCACAAATATGAGTCGTTTTCCGAAAGCGGTCTGTTGGAGTACCCGCAGTACACCCGGCCGCGCGAGTTTCGAGGAATGAAGGTCCCGGAGGTGCTGCTGACGGGCAATCATCAGGAAATCGAGCGGTGGCGGCG
This sequence comes from Planctomycetota bacterium, assembly GCA_003696385.1. GTDB lineage: Bacteria > Planctomycetota > Planctomycetia > Planctomycetales > Planctomycetaceae > J052. The sequence goes on from RFHO01000196.1 coordinate 2,997, forward strand.
GGAGCAGAGCATCGCCCGGACGCTGCAACGGCGCCGCGACCTCCTGGAACGACGCGATCAGCGGATGAGCGGAGCGCCCGCCGGCGATGCGAATGCCGGCGACCGCGTGTCCGGGCGCACAGAGCCCGATGCCGTCGATCTCCGCCTCGACCAGCAGGACACACCGGACGGACGAGACGATTGAAGCCTTGAAGGAAACGGACCGATGCCCAGCAAATTCGAACTGATCCAGGCCGTCGAACAAAGTAGTCTGCGCAAAGAACCGCTGCACTTCGAAATCGGCGACACGGTCGACGTGCACACTCGGATTCTGGAAGGCAACAAGGAGCGGATTCAGGTTTTCTCCGGAGTCGTCATCGCCCGACGCGGTGGCGGCGTGCGGGAAACCTTCACCGTCCGGCGGATCGTCCAGGGCGAAGGCGTGGAGCGGACCTTCCCCGTGCACTCACCCAAAGTGGCCAAAGTCGTCGTCAAGCGGCACGGACGCGTGCGCCGGGCGAAGCTGTTCTACCTGCGCGACCGTGTGGGCAAGGCCGTTCGGCTGAAAGAACGCCGCCCCAAGAAACCACAAGCCCCTCAGCCGGGCTCTGCCGAGACGGCTGCGGCTGCGGAATGAGCCGAACGAACGGACCGGACGCACGGAGATCTTCGTGTGGGCCAAGCCGATCGAACCAACGGCGTCCCGCCGACGTGCTGCACCACTGCTTGCAACCCGGCTCTGGATGAAGTGCGTCAGGGACGTCGCTTTCGTTTCGGCCGCAACTGGCAGGCCTTTCTTCGCAGCCTGACCGAGCAACGAATCGCCGCGGCCCAGCGGTCGTTGGCGGAGTTCGTCGGCCGGGAGCGACTGGACGGGTGCACGTTGCTCGACGTGGGTTGTGGGAGCGGCCTGTTTTCGCTTGCCGCCCGACGGCTCGGAGCCAAGGTCCATTCCTTCGATTTCGACGCCGACTCGGTCGCCTGCGCTCTGGAACTGAGGCGGCGATTCTTCGGTGACGATCCCGAATGGACGATCGAACAGGGCTCGGTCCTCGACGCGGAGTACCTCGCCGGACTGCCCCGTTTCGACATCGTCTACGCTTGGGGAGTGCTGCATCACACCGGCGACATGTGGAGAGCCGTCGACCTCGTGTCCGACCGCGTTGCCCCGGGTGGACTGTTCTGGTTGGCGCTGTACAACGACCAGGGATGGAAATCCCGTTTCTGGCTCGGCGTCAAACGACTGTGGTGCGGCAGCATTGCCGGCCGCGCCGTGGTCTGGGCGACGTTCGTTCCGGCCTTTGCCGCCGCCTACACTCTGGCATCGTTGCTGCGTCGCCGGAACCTGTTCCGCGAACACAAGGACCAGCGCGGCATGTCGCCCTACCGCGACTGGATCGACTGGCTGGGCGGTCTACCGTTCGAAGTCGCCAGCCCCGAAGATGTGCACGAGTTTCTGACGGATCGCGGCTTCGCACTGGTGCGGCAGCGTCTGACGCATCGGCTGGGGAACAATGAATTCCTGTTTCGACGCTCGGGCTGAAGCCCGGCGACCGCGAGCCGACCGCGTCCAGACATCGCGGTCCCCCGTCGCGACCGCCGCACCGTCGACGGAAATTACAAACGGAAGCATGCGAGGAGCCTGCAATGGAGCGATCGAACCAGGAATTGATCCAGGACCTGCATTCCAGCGATCCCGTCGTTCGACAGAACGCCCGCGAAGAACTCGTCCGCCGCGACGGCCCGCAGGTGGTCCGGGCCCTGGTGGTCGAACTCACCGATCCCCGGCAGCAGGTCCGTTGGGAAGCCGCCAAGGCTCTCGGCGAGATCGCCGACCCGGTGGCCGCTCCGGCGCTGGTCAATGAATTGGCCGACGAGGATCCAGACGTTCGGTGGGTGGCCGGCGAAGGTCTGATCGCAATGGGCGAAGCCGGTCTGCTGACCGTGCTGAGCGAGTTGCCCAAACGGGCAGCCAGCGTCGCGTTCCGGGAAGGCGCCCACCACGTCCTGCACGAGCTGAAGAACGAACGGAACGCCGCGGTCGTCCAGCCGGTGCTCGATGCCCTCCGCGGCCCGGAGCCGGGCGTGAACGCGCCACCGGTCGCCGCAGACGCCCTGTGGAAGCTTCGCGGAGCCCATCCGCTGTGATCGAAAAGCAGCGATTCGAAAGCGGCGGGAGTACGGGGCGAACCCATATCCTGCACCGCGACGGTCCCGCACCGTTCGTCAGCACGACGCCCGCCGTCTCCGCCCGAAATGCCACCGGGCGGTCGCCCTGCACGGCAGCCGCCCCGACGCGGCGAAGCGGCGCAGACCTGCGGTCTCAGTTCTTCGGTGTCTCCACCGCATCCTGGCCCGCCTTATCGCCATCCTTCGCGTCCTCCTCCTTCTCCTTCTGCTTCGGCTTGACGAGCTTGTCGCGGGTCAGCCGCAGCTTGTCGAAGGCGTCGGCGGAGATCAGATAGTACCAGTCCGCAAAGCGGGCATTCAGTTCGGCGACCTTCTCCTTGGCTTTCTGAAGCTTCTCTTCGTACTCCTTCAGTTCGCGCTTGTACTGCTCAAGCTTGCGTTCGTATTCCTTCATCGCCTCTTCATAGGCCTTCTTGGGATCCTTCGGCTGGGCCTTTTCGGATTTGCCGGACGCTTCCGCATCCTTCGCCTGAGCTGGCTGTTCCTTGCCTTCCGGAGCCGCTCCGGCCTTTCCGTTGGAGTCCTTCGCCGAATCCTTCTTTCCGGTCGGAGCAGGCTTCGCGCCGGTCTGCTTGTCGGCCTTGGTTTCTTCCGGTTTCGCGCCACCGGCGGCGGACTCCTTCTCACCGGGCTTGGCACCATCACCGTCTCCCGCCTTGCTTTTGCTGTCCTTGGCGGAATCCGAGCCGGCGGCCGTGCTCCTGGTCGCCTTCGTCGACTCCGCTTCGGCGCCTGCGTTCGCAGCCTTCGACACCTCCGTCCCCGTTTTCGGCGCATCGGATCCCGCCTTCGACGGCTGAACGGCCCCCTTCGCCTTTCGATCGGCCTCCGCTTTGCCGCTTGCGGGTTTCCCGGTTGGCCCCCGTGCAACGGAGGAACTGCTGCCGGCCGTTTTTTTGGCCGAGCCGTCCGCATCATTCGTGCCGGTGGTCGAAGAAGCGATCGCCGTTTTCAGCGACGTTGCGCGCGCCTCGGCACCCTGGTTCGACCCCTCGGCGCCGCCCGTCTTCCCGTTCGACGTGTCGGCGGCGCCCTCCCGCTTCGTCTTCGACTCTCCGCCCGGGGCGTTCGAAGCCGCTCCGCCACCGGAGGGTTTGGCCGCGGCGCCGCCCTTGTCCGCAGGAGTGCCGCGACCACCTTCCGCAGCGTTCTTCGAGGGCGTTTTCTTGGTGTCCGTGTTGCCCGTTGCCTTCTCGTCGCCGCCCTGCTGCAGTTCGCTCGTCTTTTCTTCGAGCCCCTCGGGCTTTTTCGGTTTCACCGGTTCGGTGGGTTTGGGCCCCAACAGCGACTCGTCGACGGTGGCCCGAATGAACACGAACCGACTCTTCTGCAATTCGGACTCCTGCTTGTCTTCACCGTCGTCCTTTTTGTCGGCCTTTTCGTCGGCCTGCTGATCGTCCTCCTTGCCTGCCTTGTCGTCTCCCTGTTTGCCTTCGTCCTGCGAATCGCCACCTTGGCCGGCGTCGTCCTTCCCATCGGCCTTCTTCGAGGCTTCGGACTCCTTGGAAACGGTGCCGCCCAGTTCGATTTCCTTCTCGGTGCCGGTGAAGACGTTTCCGAAATGCAACCAGTAGGCCACACCATCCTTCGTGCCGGCATACAACCGGCCTTCGCGCGAGAACAGCCGCGTGGAACCGTCTTCGGCCGACGCCAGGAAAAACCCCTTGTCCTGCAGGTCGGCCATCAGGGTCTGCTCGGCCAACTGCCGCAGTTCCGGCTGTTTGCGGAATTCCTCCGGAAGGTTGAACTTCAGGTCGGCCGTCAGCAGGGGCTTGCCGCGGAACCTGGGTTTGGGACGGACCCCCACCAGCTCCAAGTCACTCAGGGCGAACACCATGTCGTCCACGGCCTGCCGATCGAGCTCTTCCTTTTCCGGGTCGAGACCTTCCAGTTCCCAGTCGGAGAGGCTGTCCTTGCGTGTCAGACGATACTTTTCCATGCCCACCACGCGGATGATCGGAAACCGGGATTCGTCGACGATCGGCCGCTCGCCCTCCAGTGCGACGAAATCGCTGCTGGACGCCTTCAGCAGATCCCGTTCGACCCAGTCCTTGAATTTCGTCGACAGGTCGATTTCCAGTTTGGCGCGGTACGTTTCCTTCTCGTCGGCCCGGCGGACGTAGTACACGTTGTCTTCGCCTTCGACCTTCTTGCCGATGATCAGGTCGGCGAGCACCACTTCGCCCTTCTTGAACAGCGTGAGCCGCTGGCCGCGCCCCTTCAGTGAGACGGTTTCGTCGGCGAGCGGATCGACGACCCCGTACCGCTCATGATCGCTGGCATGGCGGCTGACCAGGGCTCCGCGGGTGATCCCGATGACCGAAGCGGCGGTTTTCGCCAGCCGTTCGGCCGCGTCCGCGGGGTAGTCATAGTGCGACGGGATGCGCCACACCCCGTCACGCAGTTCGACGCTGAATTCGCGGGCCGAGGCGGTTTCTTCGTCGAAATCGACCACCCGCAGAGCCACCGCTTCGCTGGGATCCTTGAACTCCGGGAAGAACGGCTGCCCGACCTTGCCGAACTCCGCCAGCGGTTTGGGCGCCGTCGCCCATTCGGTCACGGCCAGCACGACGACCGAGCACAGCGCCACACCCACGAACGTCAGCGTCTTGACGGTCTGATTCATCGCAGAACTCCTTGGGAGCGTCCCGAGTTGGTGAACGTTGCCCATGGGAGAAACACCAAGACCGGTCGGCGGCGGCCGGTCAAACCTTCGCGGCCGGCGCGACCCGCGGTTCGCCGACACGCCGCGACGCCTCGATGTGCTGCTCTTCGCGCATCCGCCGCATCCCCAGCACCACAATCGCCAGCACGATCGGCGGGAACAGCGGCAGGATCGTCGCCCGCATCCGGATCCGTTGCTGCAGCGCGCGGATCAGCCGCTGTTCGCGGTCACGGATGATCTTTTCCTTCTTCTTCCGCTCCCGCTCGATGTTCGCCTCGGCAACATCCAGGCGCCGTTGTTCGATCTGCTGCGCGAGCTGGATTTTCTGTTCCTTTTCGATCGGCGAAAGACTCTGATCCTTGCGGATTTCCTCGACGATCTTTTCCAGCCGTTCGCGGGCTTTTTCCAACGCTTCGTCGGCTTCCTTGCGAGCCTTTTCGATTTCCCGTTGCCGCTCCTCGGCGAACCGCCGCGTTTGATTCTGGATTTCGGTCAGCGTGCGGAGCGTCGGACGTCGGCTGCGCAGCTCGATGTACGCCGTGTCGCCAGCGAGGTAATCGACGGCGTTGAGCACGAACCGCACGTTGTCCAGCCGCAGGTCGTACGCTTCGGTCTGCGAAATGGCGAACAACTGATCCGAAATGATGTCGGCGTCCGCGACGTAGATCACATGGATCTTCGCCTCGCTTGATTCCTGCTTCTCGTCCTTCTCCGATTCGGACTTCGTGTTGCCCTTGTCGCTGGACGGTTTGGACCGGATCTCCGCGGCGACGACGTGGGCATCGGCGTCCAGCACCCGCCGCGGATTCCGCCTGATGTTGATGCCGCCGAAGAACGGCAGACCCGGTTCGGTGACTTCGTCCCACGACAACACGCCGGACTGGACGGTCGTCCGCATCAACGGCTCGAAAGCCAGCTTGCTGTCCGCGCGGGGCCGGATGCGACCGGGATACAGCAGCAGCACTTCCTGCAGGCCCCGTGTGACGGGGTGGTTCTCGTTGAACGATCCCCGCATGCCGCTGCGGGCGGAGATGAAGACGAACTCCGGTGGGACCAGTTCGGCGAACCGTGGATGCAGTTCGCGGCCCAGGTTGTCCCACACCACTTCACCGTTGTCCCAGGCGATCTGCAGCGCGTTCAGCAGCGTCGTGGCCCGACCGCCGTCGGCCTTCTGCTCCGGCGGCGCACCGCCGAACATCCCCCCGGGACGCGGTTTGGGCTGCCGGGGCGACGTCTGTCCGGCGTCGAAGTAGGTCAACGGGTCATCGAAGATCAGCACCGGCTTGCCTGTCTTGACGTAATTGACGAAGTTCTCCATCTGCGGCTGCGTCAGTGACGACGGCATCACTGCGATCAGCACGTCGTACTTGTCGGTGGGGATTTCAACATCCGGTGAAACTTCTTCGACCTTGTACTGCTTGGCGAGTTCGCGTTTGATCTGCCACTCCGGCAGACTGCGGAAAGTGCTCATCGAGAACCCGCCGTTGACGCGGGCATCGGTCCGCAGAATGCCCACGGTGCGCCGCGACTCCTGCGAAACCGTGCGGATCGAACGGGTCAATTCGTACTCCACCGGAACGCCGGGCTGGAAGTACGGAATCAGCACGTCATCGGTGGCGCTGGTCACCAGGGCTCCCAGATACACTTCCATCTCGACGTGCCGGCCGTCCTCGGTCGTCGTCAGCCGCTGCGGGGTGATCCCCAGCAATTCGGCCTCTTCAGCCTGTTCGCTGGCCGGTTCGACTTCCACGTACCGCACCGTGATCAACTGGCCGCCCAGCCGATCGTACTGGCGAAGCAGCCCCAGCAGCCGCTTTTTGTGCGGCAACAGTTCTCGCGGCACTTCGCGGCTGTAGAACGCCTGGATGGTGATCGGATTGTCCTTCTTCAGGCCGCCGATCAGTTTCTGCGTGATCGGCGAGAGCGTGAACACCTTCTCCGCCGTCAGGTCCGCCTGCAGGTTGATCACACCGCTGGCAAGCGACACGACGGAGTTGAAACACACCAGCGTCACCGCCAGAGCCAACGCCCGCACCGCAAAGTGCATTTCCATTCGTGTGCCATAGTCGGCTCCCTTCCAGTGCCGCTGCGTGATGACCACCAGGTTCAGATACCCCATCAGCACCGTCAGCGACAGGAAGTACAGCAGATTCGTCACCGGGATCAGCCCCAGACCGAACGCGTGCAACTGTTCGGACAGACTCAGCTCCGCCAGTGTGCGTCGCGACGGCAGCACCCAGCTCAACCACGGAAGCGACTCCTCCGTCGGCAACAGGTCCGCTACGAACACCGGCACGGCACACAGCAGGGCCCCCACCACAAACGCCACCGTCGGACTGCTCGCCAACGACGAACCGAACATTCCCACGCTCAACAGCGCCGCTCCCGCGACCAGGTAGCCGAAGTACGTGGCCAGCAGCATCCCCCAGTCCGGATCGGAATACCACGCCAGAATCGCCAGGTGTGTCAGCGAAAACGCGATCGCGATCGCATAAACCGTCAGCACGGCAAAATACTTGCCCAGCACGATCTGCAGATCGCTGGCCGGCAGCGTGAACAGCAACTCGTCAGTCCCCTGCTTCTTTTCGTCCGCCCATGCCGACATGGCGATCGCCGGAACGATGAACAACAGCAACAGGGGAAACCGCTCGGTCAAACGGTCCAACGTCGCCAGGTTCGCCGCAAAGAACTCGGCATCGAACGCGAACAGCGAAGCGGCAAACACGAACAGCACGATGAACAGGTATCCCAACAGGCTCGAAAAGTAGCTGGAGAGGTTCCGCCACCAGACGGCCCGCACCACCGTGCTTCGAACCAGCACCACTACGATCGGAGCCGCCAGCAACAGATACCAGAACACGATCTGCACGAGTTGCGAAAACGTCATCGCTCGGTGTCTCCCACTGGTCGACCAGCTCCCTGCTGCAGGTTCCGCCCGCGCCGCCGCTTCGCGTCCCGCTGTGTCGCCGCCATCGGCCCGGAACGCAGAAGGCGTTGCCGCGGACCACCGATGGTCGCGGAAACCGCGCCGTCCTCGGCCGCGCTGGAGGCCTCTAGGTCGTCACGCCACGCGTCAGCTCATAGAACCGCTCTTCCATCGCTTCTTCGTCGTGGCCCAGCGCATCGACGGAGTCGTCCAGCACGATCCGCCCCTCGTTGATCAGAATCACCCGCTGGCACATCGCCCGGACCTCGCGCAGGATGTGCGTGGAAAGCAGAATCGTCTTGGTCGCCGCCAGACGGCGGATCAGCGTCCGAACCTGCTGCACCTGGTTGGGATCCAGCCCGGCGGTCGGCTCGTCCAGAATCAACACGTCCGGATCGTGCAACAGCGCCTGCGCCATGCCGACGCGCTGCCGGAATCCCTTCGAGAGCTTGCCGATCGGCTTGTACCACACACTCTCCAGCGAGCACTGTTCACACACGAACTTCAGCCGCGCCGGCAGATCGAACGGAGAAACACCTCGCGCCTCCCCCAGGTAGCGCAGAAACGCCGCCGGCGTCATCTCGGAATACAACGGACCGCTCTCGGGCAGGTATCCGATCAATCGGCTGGCCTCGATCCGCTGCAGTCGGACGTCGAACCCGCCGATGCGGGCCCGTCCGCGCGTCGGCGCCAGGTAGCCGGTCAACAGCCGCATCGTCGTCGACTTCCCGGCTCCGTTGGGCCCCAGAAACGCCACCACTTCGCCCCGCTTCACCCGGAACGAAACATTCTCGACGGCCGTGAAGTGCCCGTAGTGCTTCGTCAACCCATCCGCCTCGATCATCCACGGAACGTCGGCACTCAACTTTTCCGCTTCGACCGCCGCTGTCGCCTGCACCATCGTCGCAATCTCCAAAGTCGCAATGCCGTTCGACGCCGTCTCCCCCAACGCAGGAGATCCCACCGACGCATTACCGGCCGGAACCGACCGGTTCACGATACACCGGCCGCTCCGCGGCCGGACGACACGCACATTTCGCCGACCGGCGGCGCCGCGATGCAATGGCACGCGGGACGGCCACAGCGGGAGGTCGCCGTTCCCGGCGACTGCGTGGGCCTCCCACTGTCGCCCTCCTGACCGATCGACGCAACCAGCCCGTCTCGAGCGAAGTGAAGCCCAATGACCGGTCCGGTGTCTCAGTCATGCCACCGCATGCGTTGCGGAGATTCTCACCGGCGCCGGCCCGTTCCCCGCAACTGGCGGGGCCGCTGGCCTCGCGGACACGAGCGCTCCGGCCCCAGCGGACCACATGAGCGCCCCGGACGGGAAACGACCGTGCCCGGCTCGCGCCGACGATATCGCGCACACCTCGCGCGGGGTCCTCCGGATCGTCAGCAAAAAACATTCCAACGCCCCGAACTGCCAAATCGGCAGTTGGCCGCGGCGCTGAACGATACGTGCGGCGCATTCGGACCGTTGGAACGTCCGGCGCGGCACTCCGTCTGACCCTTCCACCGGCCCGGCCCCGTTCGCCAGCGGAGCGGAAAGGCCGCCGTCGCGAACGGCATGGCCGGGGCACTTCCCGGCCACACACACCCGCTCACGTCTCGGAACGGTACCACCGGACGGCATACTTTTCCTGCAACGCCGCAATCCACCGGCGCAGAAGCCGGGCCTGACTCTGCCCGGCCAGATAGCGATGGATCCGGGAGTCGAACACGTCGGCGTTCAGAAAATCCTGCAACAGCTGCTGCCGTTCCTCTTCGGCCTGATGTGAACGGCGGACGACGTGGACGACGTAAAACACCGTTCGATCCGCGTTCGGCACCGTCGCCACATCGCCGACCGCCAGAC
>RFHO01000197.1 GCA_003696385.1 Planctomycetota bacterium
ACCTCCCGGAACCCCCGGAAACGTCGGTCGTGCTGTGGGAAGTGCAGTCGAGTGACGGGCAATGGTTGTACGGAACGGACCGCCACCGACTCGCGCAACAGGGCTCCGCCCCGCCAAAGCCGGTCTGTCGTGTGTTCGCAAACCCGCTGACAAACGTCCGAGTTGGTCGGACAATTCCGCGGACTCGCTGATGGCACACCGTGAACGGACGCTTTCCGACGAGCTCTGGATGGACGTGGCGGATGCCGGACGGGCAGGCACGCCAAGCGTCGTGCCGACGGATTCGGTCCCGCGTCTGCCCAACCCGGCATTTCGTGGTCGGTAGCCGGCCGCATCGGTGCCAGGAAGTTTGCCGAGGTGCCGACAAACGGTTGCTTGCCGGCGCGCGGCTCGGGTTCGTATTGCCACGGTCGCCCCGTTTCCCGTATCACTCTGCGTTGCAAAGGTCACTCCGCATTGCACAAAGGCTCGACCGGAGGTCGTGCGAGCCGCGCGTGGGCCGCTTCGGTACCGCTCTGAATCGATCTGCAGGGAAGAGACCATGGACGGTCGTCTGAAAAGGATGGGTATTCCTGTCGCTGTCGTCACCTGCTGGGCATGGTGCGTCGGCTGTGGTGGCGGTGGCGAGGCTGTTCCGGAAGCGCTCGATGCACCGGCGGATGCACTCAAGCCTGCCGCGGAGAAAACGGCTGTGGGGCCGAGTGCCCGGCCGCAGAGCCGTGAGGGACAGGCCGTGCAGCCCGTAAACGCGGTGGCGTCCGGTGCCGCTGCATCCCCGGCGCAGTCAGGCGAGGACGAACCGGAGCCCGGTTCGGCGGAATGGATCCTGCGCGAAATCCGGCTGCTGCGTGTGAAGCCGTTTCCGGATACGTTGACGGCCGAGCAGCTGCGTGAAGCGCATCGCGAACGCAATCGCAAGATCGTGCAATTGGCGACGGAGGCGATTGCGCTGACGCATCGTGACAAGGAAAAGGAAAACCTCTTCACGCTTGCCGTCGTCGACCTGATGGAAGCGGAGTTCCAATTGGCGATGATGGGCGAGCAGGCCAGCGTGGACGCGTTGTACGACCATGCCCAGGCGCTTTACGAACGTGATCCGCACTCGAAGGCCGCCGCCGAAGCCGCATACAAAGTTGCGTACTTCGCCTTCAAGAACGCGGAACGATTCGGCCACGAAGAGCCACGTTGGTTGGAAGAATTTGCCCGGCAGGCGCGACTGTTCGCCGACAACTTTCCGGAGGAACAGAAGCGAGCCGCGATGCTGCTCTCGGCGGCGGCATTCACCTGCGAGCTGCACAGGTTGATCGAACACGCAATCGCCTGTTATGCCCAACTGGCGCAGCAGTTTCCCGACCATCCGGCCGCGAAAGGGGCTGTCGCCGCACTCCGCAGGCTGCAGCTTCCGGGAAAGAAGCTCGAATTGGCAGGGCCTTCTCTGGACGGGGGTTTCCTGCAGGCCGACCAGTTTCGCGGCCGGGTGCTGGTCGTCGTTTTCTGGGCGTCTTTCGCCCGGCCTTTTCAGGACGACCTGCCCAAGTTGCGAGCCTTGCAGCAACGCTTCGCCGGGCAGCCGTTTTCGCTGCTGGGCGTCAACCTCGATGACGACGATGTCGCCCTCGAGCAATTCCTGCGGAATCACCGCCTGCAATGGCCACAGATACGGTTCCCCGAAAGCGGTCAGCAGGGATGGAACAACCCGATCGCCGTCCACTACGGAGTGCGAACCGTCCCACAATACTGGGTCATTCGGCCCGACGGAACGGTGCATACGACGACGGCACGAGCCGACGAGCTGGACGCCATCATCGCGCGCCTGCTGAATTAGCGCCGTCGGAATGCCGCGGCTATGGTCACAATGCCCGAACAACCGCAGGCGCCGCGGCCGAATCACACGTTGAACCGGACGACGATCTCGTCACCGTCCTGCACGATATAATCCCGGCCTTCGACGTGCTGCAAGCCCGCCGCCTTGACCTCCCGTTCCGACCCCAGCCGCAGCAGATCGTCGACGGACATCACCTCCGCGCGGATGAATCCCCGTGCCAGATCGCTGTGAATCGTGTCGGCGGCTTCCAGCGCGGTGCTGCCGCGTTTGATCAACCAGGCACGGACTTCCTTTTCGTCGCAGGTATAGAATGTGATCAGATCGGTGATTTCAAAAATCGCCCGCAAAACGCGTTCGCGACACGACTCGGTCACACCCATCGCTTCGGCGAATTCTTCCCGTTCTTCGTCGGGCAATCGCTGCAATTCCAGTTCAAGGCCGATCGGACCGCAGACGACCGGCAATCCCAGAGCTTCGATATCCTGTACGGCTTGGGGCTTGCCAGCGGAGTCGGACGTGTTCAGAACGATCAACCGTTGCTTGCGGGTCAGCAGAGAAAACGACCGGGTCGCGGCCTGCTGATCTTCGGTGAACGGAATGTCCTGGAGCGTCCGTCCGGACTCCAGCAATTCCGCCAGCGGTTTCAACGCCTCCAACTCTTTGGCCAGTTGTTCGCGGTCGGGACGCGGCTTGCTGACGTCCTTTTCCAGGCGCTCGATGCGTCGGGTCACGATCTGGAGATCCGCCAAGACCAGTTCTTCCTGGAATGCCTGAACGTCGGCAAGCGGGTCGACTCCTGCAAACTGCCCGACCACCTGAACCAGCGCCGCGGATTCGCGAATGATGCCGAGACGCTGAGCGTTTCTGGCTTGTGCCGATCGGTCCAGACCCGGAGTGTCGAACAACTCGATCCGCGCCGGCGTCTGCTTGCGCGGCCGGTACAGCTCCACCAACCGACGAAACCGCTCGTCCGGCACGATGGCGCTGCCGACCTGACCGGACTGAACCTTGGCGGGGTCCGGTTCCAGGCCGGTCATCAGTTGAAACAGGGAACTCTTGCCGCTTCCCTGAAAGCCGACGATCCCGATTTTCATCTCTGCATACCGATCCAAACAGGGAATCAACGTGCGACAGAAACGCGCACAACGACGACACGGGGCGGGAAAACGGTGCGTTGGCCGAGTCGTTACGACGCGGCTTCGAATACCTCTTCCCGGACGTAGATAGGCAGGTGCGGGTCGAAGTGAACGGACAGCGCGATGGCATCGCTGGGACGACTGTCGATCTCGATCAGCTCGTCGTCCACCCGGATGCGTATCACGGCATAGTAGGTGTGATCACGCAGCTCGGTCACCACGACGTCCTGAACTTCGCCGCCGAGCTGCTCGATGACATTCTTCAGCAACTGATGAGTCATCGGCCGGTGCAGAATCTCACCATTGACTCGGCGGTGAATACTCATTGCTTCGCATGCGCCGATCATGATTGGCAGCATGCGGTCGCCGTTCACCTCTTTGAGAAAGATGACATTCTGCTCGCGCGCGTCGTCCGTCAGGATGCGTCGCAGTTCCACTTCGACCAGCACGGTCGTACCTCCACGTCAAGAACCGGCACGCCCGAACACCGCCGGGCCGAGGGAAACACGCTGCCCAACGGCCCTGTTTCCTGCCGGGAACGCACGTCGTTAAAGCCGTCCAACCGTGCGCCGCCGTTTCCGCGGCGGAATCGGCACACATCCAGCCGTGCAATCAACGACCGGCATTTGGCTTGGCGTGCTTTTTCCCGGCGGCGGGCAGCTTGCGAACCACAATGTTTTTCAAGGCTGCGGTGGTTTGCCATGACGCGATGCCGAAGGGCCGCGAGAGGTCCACTTCCGGCCGGATACCGATCTGGCGCTTGCGGATATCGACGTCCACCAGTTCTTCGCCGTCCAACCAGGCCGTGATCCGTTCCGGTGTCACGCGAAGCCGCACGTGATACCAACGTTTGTTTTTGAATTCCTTGTAGGTCGTTGTTTCGTTTTCGGACGCGTCGAAGCCATCCAGACTCGACAATCCGCACACGCCGCCTCCCCAACCTCCCAGGATCAGCGTGCAGGGATCCTTCCCGACCGGGAACGTCAGGCCGCAGAAAAAGTCACTGCCGTCCACGCGCATGGCGTCCAGCTCGACCTCGTAGTTCGTCTTCGGAAGCAATTCCGGCCGGGTCCACGTGATGCCGGTGAGGTCCGAGCCCGTTTCCAGAATGATCTGGCCGTCCCGCACGTACACGTCGCCTTCTCCGCCGAAGGGCGTCGACTTCCAGCCGGCCAGCGACTTGCCGTCGAACAGTGACAGACACGCCGGATCGCGACGGTCCCGAGTCGAGCCAGGCTGCCCGGGCTCGCTCGCAGTCACCGGCCGGTGCGCGTTCTTGACCGCGGGTAGTGCCGGAACACACTCTCGCACCGTCTTCTTGCTCTTGGCCGACTTCTGTGTTCCGGGCGCGGAGTCCGCACCTGACGCTTTCACCGCCAATGCGCCCAGCGCCGCGGCCAGCAACAGTGCAAAGGCGTGTCCGGCGTGGCACCTGCGGCGGCTCGCTCGCTCGCCCGGCTCCTTGGCCGGGACCGGCGAAAAGGACGCGTCGTTGATGGCGGGAGCGCCTTGACAGCGTTCCACGTTCCGAAAGCGCGGCGTGCCGCCGCCCGCCGCTCTCCGCGGAAAGCCGGGGTGCGTGGAATTGAGCATGGCCGGTCCCTTTTTTCTCGCCCGATGGTTCCAGTATTGTGGGCAGGAGGCAGCACGGCGCGTCGGGCTTGCGAATCGGAATTGCCCGCGCCGAACGCCCGCCTCGAAATGTGCTCGCGACGATCGCAGCCGACTGCTTTCAGTGAGTGTAGCGGCGACCGGCCAACCCTCAAGCACGCCGGCACGGGAGCATGTTGACCCGCGAGCGGACGGCGGGTGTGTTGGCGTCGGCGAAAGACGCCGTTCGCGATTTGCGGGCTGCGGCGGCGGTGGGGCGGCGGACTGCGCGAAGGGCGAGGCCGGCAACGGACACCGTCGGGGTTCCGTCGAACACACCTGCGGATGGTTGAACGGGAACGACGAATCGTGGCGGAAAACGAGCAAGCGAAACGTCCGGTTGTGGTCGCGGTGACTGGCGCCAGCGGCACGATTTACGGCTTGCGGCTGATTGACCGGCTGCTGGTTGTCGGCTGCACGGTGCAGGCATGCCTCAGCACGGCTGCGCTAAGCGTATGGCGTCGGGAGCTGACGGCCGCTCCCGATGCCGTTACCGACGCGGGCGATTTTCTGAGAGCCCTCCGCGTCGGCTTGGCGGAGTTCGGCGTCGAGTACGACGCGAACGAGCTGCTGGATGGCGTCGAGCGCCTGCGGCTGTATCCAGCCGATCAGCTCACGGCGCCGATTGCCAGCGGTTCGTTTCGGACCGCTGGCATGGTCGTCTGCCCCTGTTCGACCGGTACGCTGGGCGCGATCGCCAACGGGTTGTCGCAGAATCTGATCCACCGTGCGGCGGAAGTA
>RFHO01000198.1 GCA_003696385.1 Planctomycetota bacterium
GTTCATTGGCGAGCGACTCCTGTTCCGCCGGCAGCCGCAGGCGAGCGAACCGGCGACGTTCTTCCAAATAGAAACGGATCTGCCCAAACCAACCTTCCGCCGCGAGGAACGTTTCGAAAGCGTCGGCGGCCAGCCCCTGCAGGCGCAATTCGATGGCCAGTTCCACGCGCCTCCAGAGCGGTCGCATGGCGGCCAGCCGCGCCTCCCACTGGCGGACGGCAGCGTTGGCCGGATCGGCCGCCGCATGACACTCGATGAACGCTTCGATGTCCGATGCTTCCCTGAGGTGGTCTTCCCAGCGCTTCAGGAAATCGGCCCACACGCCGGCGGCGGCCGGTTCCGGATCGGGCAAGGCCTCGGCGGCCTCCACGAGCGTTCGCAACTCGGCCTGCAAAGCATCGAACAACTCGCGGAATTCGGCCGACTCCGGCCGCGGGAAGAGCGAATCCAGATCCCAGACCAGGGGAAACGTGTCGGCAGAGGCCATCGGTCGACTCCCGGATTGTTCAGCGGCTCGGCTCCGGCCGCGGCGTGCTTGCGGTGACGCACACCGTATCCGATCCGCAGCATCGCACCATCGACGCGGCGTCCATCTGGGCCGATTGACCCGACGGTACCAGCGGCCATATGCGCAATTGGCGGGCCGGAGTATATTGCGGCCCGCCGTGTTCCGCATGTCAGGGAAACGGAGCCGAACGCCGCCCGTGCGCACGCCGACAGTGCCCCCGGCTTGGGCGGCGCGCAGCCGGTTGCCGCGCACCGGCGCTATCCGATGCGGCCGCCGCATCCGGCATAGCGAATTCCCGCCGAAACCAGGCCGAAGGGAGGTGAGTGATGCACACCGGGAGTGGCAGCCCGACGAGCAACGGCGCTCCCACGTTCCTGATGTGTCCCCCGGACTACTACGACATCGAGTACGAAATCAACCCGTGGATGAGCCGCCGTCGGCAAACGCACCCGGAACGGTCTCGGCAACAGTGGCAGGCTCTGTACGAACTGTTGTTGTCCGTCGGAGCCCACATCGAGTTGATGGATCCCGTTCCCGGACTGCCGGATCTGGTCTTTACGGCCAATGCGGGGTTGGTCTATCAAGACAAGGTGTTCCTGTCGCGGTTCCGCTATGCGGTCCGCCAGCGGGAAACGCCGCACGACGAAAAGTGGTTCCGTGAACACGGGTTCGAGGTGGTTCACCTGCCGGAGGGGATGTATTTCGAGGGTGCCGGTGACGCCCTCTTCTGCGGCGAGACGCTGTTTGCCGGGTATATCATCCGCAGCGATATCCGCGCTGCGCAGTGGATCGGACAGCAGATCAACAAGCGCGTCATCCCGTTGGAACTGGTCGACCCGTACTACTATCACCTCGACACCTGCTTCTGCCCCCTGCGGCCGGGCATGGCGATGTACTATCCCGAAGCGTTCGACGAATACGGCCGCAAGGCATTGCAGACGCACATCCAGACGCTGATTCGCGTCCGCCCCTCCGAAGCCGCGCGGTTCGCCTGCAACGCCGTCGTGGTCAACGAACACGTCGTGCTGAACACGGGCTGCCCCGAATTGGAGAACACGTTGCGCGATCACGGATTTCAACCGCACTCCACGCCGTTGGATGAGTTCATCAAGGCAGGCGGCAGCGCCAAGTGCCTGACGTTGCAACTTCGTTGACGCCGCTCACCGCGGCACGCCGCCCCACGCCCCGGCGGTCCGACGTTCGCCGGCGAGGAACTGCGACGGTCACGTATCACCGATGACTCGAACGGCGGCTCGGGCCGTCGGTGCCATCGCGAGGAACGACAGCATGCATCACTGCCGCGGATGGATCCGCCGCATCCGGTACCGACTGGAATTTGCCGCGTTTCTCGTGGTCGTGACAGTGGTCCGCCGACTGCCGGAACGCTGCGTGCTGTGGGGCGTGGAGCTGCTCACCGCTCTGATGGTCCGGCTGCCGAAGCGTTGGACGCGGGGCGACGTGGTGGAACACAATCTGCGGGCGGCTTTCGGAACCGACCTCGACGAGACCGAGATCGACCGCATCCGGCGTGGCATGTGGCGGCACCTGTTCCTGCTGGTGGCCGAAGTCGTCCGCGAAGTGCCTCGGCTGACCGAAGAGCGCACCGTCGAGCTGGTGCGGTTTCATCGCAAGACCGACGTGCTGCAGGCCCTGCTGTCGGACCGTCCCGTCATTCTGGTCAGTGGGCATGTGGGCAACTGGGAACTCGCCGTCGCGGTATTCGGCGTGTGGGGCTTTCCGATGTTCGTCGTCGCCCGTGACCTGGACAACCCGCACCTGGACCGCTGGTTTCGCCGCTATCGCCAGGCGACGGGACACACGATGCTGTCCAAACGCCACGACCAGCAGGCCATCGTCGACGCGGTCGCGGCCGGCCGTTCGATCGCCCTGCTGGGGGACCAGGATGCCGGGCTGCGCGGCATCTTTGTGGACTTCTTCGGCCGACCGGCTTCGACCTACAAATCGATCGCGCTGCTCGCCCTTCAGTTCGACGCCGTCCTGTGCGTCGGCTATGCGCTGCGTCTGGACGAACCGTCCACAGCCGGCGGCCCCGCCGCGCCGCGATTCGAAATCGGCTGCGAAGAAGTGATCGATCCCCGCACGATCGACGCCGACGACCCGATCCACGAGGTGACGCAGCGATTCACCAGCGCGCTGGAACGGGTCGTCCGCCGCGCCCCGGACCAGTACTTCTGGCTCCACCGCCGCTGGAAAACGCGGCCCGAAGACTTCAGGAAAAACCGCAAACGCCGCAGGCCGAAAGGTCCGATCGGCCCGGTCAGCGGTACCGAAGCCGCCTGAACGAAAAAATCCCGGCGGCTTCCCGGCAACGGCCACAGGACGGTCACCGCCGCGGTTCCGGGGATCCGGCGGGAAGGCGAACCAGCGGGTCCAGTCCCAGTGACAGACGATAGCTGTTCAGCACACGGAGCGGCCCGAATTCATCGCGAATCGCCCGCCAACGATCGGCCACCGCCGCCAACGCCTTCTCCGGCGAGCTGCCCCGCTCCAGCGCCGCGGTGAGCCCATCGGTCAGTGCCGCGCGGAACCGGTCGCCGCCCAGAACGGGCAGTTCGATCACCACCTCGCGGCGCCGCAGTTCGGCCGCCACGGTCACCACGTACCGCGTCCGCTCGGCCGCTTCCCACGCCGTCGACAACTGGTCCGGGAACGTCGTCACCTGCGACTCCCGGCACAGCCCCTTCAGTTCCGCAGGAAAGGTCTGTGAATCCTGCCGCGTGCTGAGAAACGCGGCCAGGTCCCACGCCGCCGCGTCACCCTCTCGATCGATCTGCGGGACGATCATCGCCCAACTGCCGAATCCGATCAGCGTGGGTCTGTTCACTTCGCCGTCGGGCCGCTCTTCCCACCGGTCGGTCCGCACGTTGAACATTTCGTGCGTCCCGGGCAACGCCGCAAACCCGGCCACCAGCTCGTCCGGACGCTCCAGGCGTTCCGTACCGCCGACCGCGCGTTCGGTTTCCCCGTCCTCGGACCGTCGCACGGCCGCCACGCGCCGCAACGCCGCCTCGAGCGATTCTTCACAGGCGATCGCCAGTGCGGCACGTCCGCCCAGAAACGCATCGCGACAGTCACGGGGCGTCATGCCGAGCACGTCGCGGGGCAGGTTTTCCAGGATCTCCCGCGTGACCGCCAAAGCACGCGTGAAACCCGGGCGATCGATCAGCGGACGACCGTCCTGGATGTCGAAAAACAGCGAATAGTTGCCCACGTGCCGGGCGTACGCCAGCGCACGCGCCAGGAACATCGTCGCCCGGAACTCCGGAGCCCACGGCTCCACCGCCGTCCGGCCGGGCGCCCAGCGCGGCAGCGATACCACCAGCCGCCGGTAATCGTCCCACGTTTCCGGCGGCTTCAATCCCGCCGCCTCCAACAGGTCACGCCGGTAGTACAGAACCAGCACCGGAGCCTTCAACGGCGCCAGCACCGGATCGTTGCCCCGCATCGAGATGTGTCGCAGACCGGCAAAGAAGTCCAGCCACGCCATCAGGGCGTCCTGCCGGATCGATTCCGGTATCGCCGCCAGCCGCCGTCCGGCCTCTCCGCCGCCCCCGGCCCCGTGCAGGGCTTCCCAGGTCGCCACGTCCGGAAGCGACGTGATCACCAACCGGCCATCGACGGTCGCCGACCGTTCGTCCGCGGCTCCTTCGCCGTCCGGCCGACCTGAAGCCGCTGGCTCGTGCTCGCCCTGCGGTGGGGCAACCGCACCGTCCCTGCCGGACCGCGCCGCCGCTGCCGGACCGCGACTCTTCAGCACGACGCGGTGGCCCGTCTGCGCCGCCCACTCGTCCGCCAGCGGCCGCAGCGCCTCTTTCAAACCCGCAACGTCCGGCACGACCAGCTCGACTGTCCGCGCACGGACCGCCCCCCGCGGTCCGGCCGTGTCGGATCGCCCCGGACATCCCGCCGACAGCACGGCACACAGAATCACACCGATCGCCCGCAACGGCCGCTGCAGCCTTGCCGCCGCCCTGCGTTCTCCCAAAAGATCCGCCACTCGTTTCCAACCTTCCTCGCTGGGTGTATTCCACCGTCGCGTGCCGCCGCCCCATATCACGATCGGCGAGACGATCCAGAGCCCAATGCGGCGCAACTGAGCGACCGTAACGGGCGCTTGCTCGTAAGTCCGGCCGCGTCGCCGCCGAGCAGGAAAGTCACCGCCGGGCGACTTTGCCGCCGCGCGGAATCGAAGCGTCCTCTTCGCGCCGCCAGCCTTCGATCCGCTGCCGCAATCGCCCCTGGACGCGTTCGAGCGACCTGCGCAGAGTATCGGCCTGCCCGTCCCGCGCCAGCCGCCAGGCAGCCCGCACCAAGCGTTCACCGGCTGCGTCCCGGCCCTGCGCAAGGAGCGCCAGCCCGTGGTACATCACGAAACGAGCATCCGTGGGAACCAGCCCGACCGCCGCCTCGAAATGCCGGGCAGCCGCGCGGTACTCACCCCGCCAATACAGATTGAACCCCGCTGTGAAATGCAGGCCCGCGTCGTGACGGCGCTCACCGATCAGCAACAGCCGCGCCGGCAACGCCGGCGCACGACGGGCGGGGATCCGGGCCGCCCCGCCGTCTTCGGAACGCCCCGCGTGTGCAGCCGTCGCAGCCGTCGAAGGCGCTGGCGGCGGTTCTTCGGGCGGAACCGGTGACTCGGGCGCCGGCGGAACGTCGGGAACCGGCTCCGGCGCAGGCGCGGACACCGGCGGACGGTAACGAATGAACGGCGGATCGGGAATCAGACAACCGCTGGGCACTCCAAGAACGCGGGCCGTCGGCGGCCAACCGGGATAGTACGCATAGACGCGCAGCTTGTGCTTGCACGGGTTCCCGCGAAAGACGTACACGGGACGTCCGAAACACGGATGCGGCGCCGCCCAGACGGTCGGGCCACACGGAGAACAGGCATCGACGACGGCCGGCTCCGCTGCCCGCTGATCCCGTGACTCCGTGGCTGTTCCCTCGTCGGCCTCCGCATCCGACGCAGACGGTGGTACCGGCGGCTCGCTCGACCGGCCGGATGACGGCGCGGAACGCCCGGACGGCCCGGCTCCTGCCGATGGTCCGGAACCGGATGGTGGTTTCTGTGGGCTCTTCGGAGGCCGCGGGGGTGCGTCGTCGTCTCCCCCCGAAGACGACGACGGCTTGTTCGCCTCGGTCGGCTTCTGCCCCGGCGGCTTCGGTATGCTCGGTTCGCGTTTCACCGGCTTCGGGGCGTCCGGGCCCGCCGCAGGCGGCTTGGGAACACGTGGCGTCGATTCGGACGCCTTGCTCGAAGACGGCGCCCTGCCGGACGACGGTTTGGCCGCGTCCGTCGGAGGTTTCGGAACGGCCGGCGAAGGTTTCGGAGCACTCGGCTGCGCGGACGGCGCAGGCTTTGACGGCGGCGGTGGAGGCGGAGGGACTTTGGGCCGTCCCGATTTGGTTTGTCCGCCGGTCGGCGGCGCAGCGGGAGTGGGGACGGCTCCGTCCGATTTCGCAGGCGGCTTGGACGGTGCGTCGGACGACGGCTTCGGCGATTCGCGCCGTGCGGAGGGCTGAGCCGCCGGTTGTTCGGGCGGCTTTGGCGGCGCCACCGGTTTGGCAGGCGTCGCCGGAGGACTTGGCACTTCCGCGGCTTTCGAAGCGTCGTCGCTGCCGGCGGAGCTTTTCGAAGACCGATCCGGGACGGCTGGTGCCGGGGGAATCTGTTTGACGGTGCGGTCGAGACCGAAAAAGAAGCGGGACAGCGGATTGGTGGGTCGTGGCCGGTCCTGTTGCTGTGCGATCGCCGGCACAGCCATCGCCGCCAGCAGGACGCAGGACAGCGCAGCGCGGTTGGTCCACATGGCTGGTTCTCCCTGTTCGACTCACCGACGGGCCAAGGGGAAAGCCGCACTCAAGCCGGGCCGAAACCCATCCGCTGGGTGGCCTCGGCACCTGTGTGCCGCCGTCGGCCGGGCTTGCCCGCCTATCGGGCCAGCGACATGACACGCCCGCACCCGGAATCCCCGATTCGCTCGCCGCCCCACCGTGGCTCCGTCTCCGGCGGAGCACCGCACGGTCGCTTCAATATACACGGGCCGCGGCGTAAAAACGCGGAATCTGCGGCGAGTGTACCGTTCGCAGCAGCAGGAATGTCAAGGATCGCGGAACAGACGCGATGCACCGGTCCCACCGGAAATGCCGGCGGCGCAACCTCGGTCGCCGCACCGTGCCGTCCTCCGTTCGCATGGAAGCCATCGATCCGCGGCTCGGCACCGCCGGCATCGATTCCGGGATCACCGCCCCACACATCAACCCCGCCGGCACGAACTCCTTCGGCTCGGCGCTCGCCGAATGCCCCCGAAGGAAACTGCGTCCATGAACGTGCGGCGGACCGCCGCCGATGTGCCGGTTCGCAAGCCGGCGCATGCCTTGCCGAGTGCGCGCGGTCTTGCGGTCATCAGGTGGCGTTCGAGGGCATGTGAGGCTCGTCCTTGGAATCGTCCGAGCCGGAAGCTTCGTCGGAGGCCGACGTCTCGGACCGGTCGCCGACGTCCATCGGCGGCATGACCAGCAGGCGATTGCCGCGGACGCCGATCACCTCGACGATCTCACCGGGACCGACCAGCACACCGGGGGTTTCGCAGTGCACGCGTTCGCCGTCGACGTCCACCAGGCCGCCCGGGGAAAGACGGCTGATCGTTCGAACACGACGCCCCACCATGCTCTTCAGCCGCATCTCTTCCTCGACGAACGGCCGCACTTCCTCCGGTTCCGGCGGCGCCACGAACAACTCCCGGCCCGAACGCGTGCGCGGCAGGACGTACAGCAAACCGGCGATCATCCCCGGTATCAGTACCAGCGCCGCCAGCACGAACAACCAGAAGTAGATGTACGCTTCGGGCCGCCACCAGGCTTTCCACGCGAAGTAGACCGCGGCCACCAGACAGGCAATGGCCACCAGACTGATCACGCCGCCGGAAGGTATGAAAACTTCGGCGATGATCAGTCCGAGCGTGATGGCGAGCAATGCGACGGCCAACAGCTCCGGGGATTCCATGTCAGTCGCCTCTTTCGCCAACCAGTGTCCGTGACAACCGCGCTTGCGGCGGTTGCAGTTGCGCCGATCACGCCGGCCGCAGTGGCCGTGCGGGTGCGCACGACGAGGCCGCCTCCTCGCGTGGTGCGATTCCTACCAGCGCGGTCAAGCGGATTCCAGCGAATCGGACCGCCGCCCGGGCTGGAACACTGCACCGCCCCGCCCGCCTGGATACACTGTGCGCCCCAACCGCAAGCCGGCGGTTTTTGGTTGCTTTCCCGTGACAGGCATCGGAAAATCGGACGTGCGGGAACCGTTCGGAGCTCCCAGTGCT
This sequence comes from Planctomycetota bacterium, assembly GCA_003696385.1. GTDB lineage: Bacteria > Planctomycetota > Planctomycetia > Planctomycetales > Planctomycetaceae > J052. The sequence goes on from RFHO01000198.1 coordinate 7,855, forward strand.
TCCGAACGCTGGCCGGCGGCATGGTTTGCCCAGGAGTTCGACGAGGATCCGGCCACCACGGAAAGAGATCCTCACGCGTTCACAGTGCAGGAGGCTTGGGGAACGAAACTCGGGGCGGACGGGTGGAACCCGTTGCGCTCCCGCGATTTCGGGAGCGGAGCGGACTGCGGCGCTCGGCCGGGCCGGTCGCGCGGTTCTTCCGCCTGCACGAGACCACGATGGACATCATTCTTCGCGGTTACGAAGTCAACGAACCCACGTGGTTCTATCTCTCGACCGTGTTGATTCTCGCGGTCTTTTTCCGCTTCGGCCGGTGGCTGTCGCTGCGGAATCTGGATCTTCTGTTGCTGCTGGCAATCTCGCCGGGGCTGCTGCTGACGAAGTACCGCCCCGAGATCGGCCATGCGTGGCTGTTCGTCGGCGCCGGTGTGCTGCTGGTACGGTTGCTGCTGGATCCGTTGTGTCGGCGGCGTCCGAAACTGGAGATCAACCTGAACCGCGCAGGAACGACGTTCCTGTGTCTGGCCGCCTTCGCCTTCCTGATGACCAAGGTGCTGACCGAACCACCCCCGGACACGGCGGTGGCCACCGTGCGGGAAGCCAGTCGTCTGCTGAAACTGGATGCCCCCCGCCAGGCCGCCAACGACGGAGAAGCCGTGCCGGGGCCCGCCGCGCGGTTGCTCGCCGCACCGGTCGTCCCCACCTCGCGACTGGTGGCGCAGGGGCCGGGCCAGGGAGCCGGAAGCTCCGCCGTCGAGCAGTTGGCCGCCCGGATTCTGGCGGTGTTGTCGCACGCGGCGGTGGTCTGTGGATTGTTGATGATCGGCCGCACCCACTTCGGCGACGTCACGCTCGGGATATCGATGGCCACGCTGTACCTGCTGGTTCCCTGCACGGCGTACGATGTCGCGAAGGTCAATCACGTGCTGCCGGCGGCCCTGGCTTTGTGGGCATTCGCCCTGTGTCATCGACCGTTCTGGGCAGGATGCCTGATGGGACTGGCCGCCGGTGTGATGTTCTTTCCGTTGTTCCTGATTCCGCTGTGGTGGAAGTTCTACGGCAGACGGGCCTGCAAGCCGTTCCTGGCCGGCTTGGCCACGGTGGCCGCGGCATTGCTGCTGGTCGTGCTGATCGTCTCCCCGGACGTCTCCAGCGTGTACCGCCAGACGATCGGAGCGATCGACTGGTCCGTTCTGCAGTTCCGCGGCGGAACGGCGTCCGGGTTCTGGAGCCAGCACAACGAAGCGTATCGTCTCCCGGTGATGGTCGCCGCCTTCGTGCTGTATCTGGCCCTGACGTTCGTCCCCTGGCGCAAGACTCCCGAACATCTGCTGGCTCAATCGACGGCCATCATCCTGGCGACCCAGTTGTGGTACCCGCAGCAGGGCGGCGCGTATGTGCTGTGGTACCTGCCTTCTCTGATCGCCGTCGTGTTTCGACCGCGCCTGTTCCACTCACCCGCCGTCCTGCTCGGTCATCGCGAACAACGATCCCGGACTGAAGACGACGACGTACAGGAAAGCGAACCCGCCACCGTCGTCATGGCCCCCCCGCTGACACCACCGCCGGAGGCGCGGAGGCCGACCCACGGCACGACGACGCCACACGTGGGCACCCGCCGTTCGTCGTCGCCCGTGCGGGCACCGATCAGCCATCACGACGGTAACGGAGCGCGCTGAACCGCGGCTGACGATCCGAATTCAGCGAAACAGATCCACGTACCATTTCAGCAGCTCACCGATCGGACGCGGTCCGTGGCGGACCAGCCACACGATCGGCGCGAAATACAGTTCGATGGCCCTGCGCAACCACCGGAAGGCCACCAACTTGTGCAACCCGGCTGCAGGACCAGCCGACAGCACATACACCAGCAGAAACCCCAGCGTTCCCAGGGTTGCTGCACACAGGCGATCCTTCCAGCTTCTCGGAACGGCCGCCTCGCGGGCGACCGAGCCGGCAAGCTCATCACACGATCGGTGTTGCGGCATCGTCCTGATCCTTTCATTCCGGCCGACCCACCGCGACGCCTTCGAGCGCCGTCGGACGGCCTTCGTCACCGAGAAAACCAGGGGGGCTGCCATGAATTCGACACGACGCAGATTCCTCGGTGCAACGCTCACCGCTGCAACCGCAACGACACGCGTGCTGGCCGGAGAAGCTGCGCCCAAGGCGCCCGCCAGCGAACGCGTTCGGGTCGGCGTGATCGGTGCGGGTGGTCGCGCCCGGTCCCTGAACAACACTTTCGCCGCAAATCCCTTCGCCGAAGTCGTCGCCATTGCGGACCTCGACCCCGCCCGCTGGCATCCGACGCTCGAAGAAGTCACCCGCAAGCAGGGACGAAGGCCGCGGATCACCAAGGATTTCCGCTACCTGATCGATGACCCCAAGATCGACGCCATCGTCGTCGGCACTCCCGACCACTGGCACGCCATTCCCACGATCCTGGCCTGCCTGGCGGGCAAGGACGTGTACGTCGAGAAACCCGACGCTCACAACATCGTCGAAGGCCGGCGGATGATCGCCGCCATGCGCAAGCATCGCCGCATCGTCCAGATGGGTTCCCAACATCGCTCCACCGAAAAACTCCAATCGGCCGCGGCATTCGTCCGCAGCGGCGCGCTGGGCCGCTGCCTGGTCGCCAAAGCGTGGGAAAGCTCCCGGCAGGGCTCGATCGGCTTCCCGCCCGACGGAAATCCGCCGCCCGGTGTGGATTATGACATGTGGTTGGGGCCGGCGCCCAAGCGGCCGTTCAACCCCAACCGATTCCACGGGCGTTGGCGCTGGTTTTTAGACTATGGCACCGGTGACCTGGGCAACGACGGCGTTCACCGGCTGGACATGGCCATCACGCTGCTGGAAGCCGCCTGCCAGCGCCAGGGCGAAGGCCCGCTCGGATATCCCCGGACGATCAGCGCCTCCGGCGGCAAGTGGTACTTCAACGACATGCAGGAGTTTCCCGATACGCTGCAGGTCACATACCGCTTCGGCGACAAGGCCCCCAAGCTGCTCACCTACGAAATGCGCATCTGGGCCCCCTACCGCATGGACGGCGAAACCGAAGGCGCGGCCATCTACGGCGACCAGGGGTATCTGGTGATCGGCAACGGCGGTTGGCGCGCCTATGGCCCGGGAGGCCGCTTGCTCAAGGAAGTGCGCGGCGACAGCCACGAACGCCTGCACGTGCAGAACTTCCTCGAATGCATCAAGACCCGCAAGCGTCCCAACTGCGACCTGGAAACCATCGGACACCGCGCCAGCGTCCTTTGTCATGCCGGAAACATCTCGGCCCGACTCGGCGGCCGCACGCTCGTGCTGGACGAACAGACCGAAACCTTCATCGGCGACGACGAAGCCAACGCCCTGCGCGGCCGCCCCGAATGGCGCAAGCCCTGGGTGCTGCCCGAAGTCTGACCGGCTGCCCCGCGCATCCACGCGACCGTCGATCGAACGTGACGTGATCCCTCCGCCGGCGGACGAATCCGAAAGGCTTCCCGCGCGACGCCGCTTCGAATGATGGCCCCCGCGGACGTTTTTCAGCCCGCATTCGCAGCGCCCCCGCCCTTCGGCTTCGCGCGCCGCGGCCCCCAGAAACGTACGTGGGCGACTCCGGCCAGAACGAACGCCGCCAACAACGTCACGACCGCTCCCGCGATCAACGAACGGGGGCGATAGAACCATCGGAGCACGTGCCACCCGGCCGGAACGTGGACCGATCGAAAAAGCCCCTTCGGAGACTCCCACTCCGCCGGCCGGCCGTCCACCTCGACCACCCACCCGGGGTACGCGAGCTCCGTCACGACGACGTCCGCGGGTTGCTCCAGGTCCACTTCATAGACCGCTTCGTTCGCCGAATAGTGCACCACACGAACCAGTCGCCCCGCGCGTTCCGGAACGAACCGGACGCGTCCCGGAGCGCCCTCCACGGCGTACAGCTCCAACGGTCGCCGAGTTGCCATCAATGCGTTCAGGAACGGATCGATCGTCCGGAGCACCAGCACGAAGTCGCCGGACGGTGCCTCCCGCAGAGGTGCATTCACCAGCACATGCGTCACGCCGTGCCGTCTCGACCAGTCCGCCAGTTGCGCATCCAGTCTGTCGAACGAAGGCGGCCGGAATCGCGCATCGGCGTACTGCGCTGGTGCGAATCCCAGATAGGCCGGAACCTGCGAAGCACCGATCAGGTTCAGCTTGTTCGCATCCGGACCGAGAATCCGCGGCAATGTGGCATCCCGCAGAGCGGCCCGGGTCGTGCTCCGCGGCGCATCGTTCAACGGCGGCCCCGGCAGAAACACGGCATACCCCACCACACCAGACACGTACCACAGGTCACCGGCCGTCAACACCAAGACCAGTCCACCGATCCACGAGGCGGTCCCCCAGCGGCGCTCCCGCGTCGCCGGATGTGTCCCGATCGCCTCCGATTCCCTCGGCAGACCGCTCAGCACACGCCCACACACGATCGCCGCCGCCAAGGCACACGCAATGCCGTACCGCCCCGCCCCGCGAAAGAAGCCGAAACCCGGCAGATTCTTCGTCACCGGCACCAGCACGCCGGTCGCATACACCACCGCGGCCAAACCGATCCCCACCCACAGCAGCTCCCCGCGGCCATACACACGACGCCGCAATCGCGGCCACACCCAGGACACCACCATCAGAATCGTGGGCGCCAACCCGAAGTACAGATGCGCTTCGACGAAGTTGCTGTTCGGCAGCCATCGCTGCAGATCCGCACGAATCGCCGCCGCGGAATCGTCTCGCACATACCACCATGGCACCACCAGCGTGTGCCACAGGTAGCTCGGAGACGTCGCGCCATACGCCGGATCGAAGTCCGCACCGCGATCGCTCAGCCCTTTCAGTTCCCACGACGGCAACAGTTGGACGGCCGCCAGAAGGTAGCCCAGCACGACACTCGCACACACCACGGCCCCGGCCGCCCACCGCCGCCCTGCCACGGACTCCGCCGACGGCTCTCGCACGAACGTGAGTCGGCCCGCGGACCAGACCAACACCAGCAACGTCGAAACAAAAGCCAGGTGGAAATGGCCGGCCAGCAACTGCAATCCAAATGCGACACTCAATCCGATGGCCCAGCGCCAGTACCCGCTGCGGAGAAAGCGTTCCAGCAACAGGAGCTGCCATGGCAGATACGCGCCCGTGACGATCGCCCATTCCAGACAGATCCGCGGCGGGAACCAGCCGTACACGAACACCAGCGCGGCCAGCACCCCGCCCAACCGCCCGCATCCGTGCACCCGCGCCAACAGGAACGTGCCGGCGAACGCCGCAACATAGTGCAGCAATTGCGACACGTTGTAAGCCGTGTTGACATCGAGCAGGCCGTAGAGCAGCCAATTCGGCGGATACAGCGCCGCGGTCTGGCTTTCGGCAATCAGCGGATAACCGTAACCGGTCAAATTGTTCCACAAAGGCAACGCCCCGCGTCGCAGGGCGGCGGCCAGGTACGCCTTCTGCGGAAGGTAGTAGGTGTAAATATCACCACCGATCAGCCCCCCTCCGAACCACATCGCCGGCCAGAACACCACCGTCGCAACGAGACCGCCCACGAGCGCGATCCACAGATCCGTCCGGCTTGCAGCTGTCTCGCCCGTGTCCATACCGCCCCGATTGATCTCACTCACCGCACCACTTCCCCGGCCCGCACGCGCTCCGGATCGCGCAAGGCGGCCGTCGATCCGGCAGAATAATCGAACGCCACAGCTTCGTTCGACCGTCCTGCCGGGACGTCGATCGGAATTCCTTCACTTCTGCTTGTGCTTCGTAACCGTCGCAAGCACAATTTCTGCTCCACCAGCCGAGGTTCATCCGCGGTGGTTGGCCACTCTTCTTCAGATTCTGCGCCCCTTTTCAACACTCGCTTCCTACAGTGCGAAACGAATGGCGATACCGAAATATCAAGACCTGATGCTTCCACTGCTGCGTTCCGTCGCGGACGGCAAAGAGCATGCGCTCCGCGAACTTCGCACCCCCTTGGCCGACGAATTCGGGCTTACGCTTGAGGAGCGAACTCGCAAGCTCCCCAACGGAAATGCCACGGTCTTCGCAAACCGCCTGGCCTGGGCCAAGGTCTATCTGGAGAAAGCGAAGCTCCTGGAAAAGACGCGGCGCAGTTTCTTCCGTATCGCCGACCCGGCCGCCGGCTACACTCCACAAGTGTGCTGGTGCGCAGCCCCCCGTCGTCCGCCGCTTTCGTCCCGCCGTCCTGCGCCCATCCGCCCCCTCTTTCTACGTGCGACACATGAACACATCCCAAAACTCCCGCGGCCGTCTGCCCACCGCCGGGTCACCCTCCGCTCCGATACTCGTTTCCCTCCGTGCCCCGCGCTCCCGGCGCACCCAGCTCCGCCGCCCGGCGGCACAGCGCGTTCATCAACACCGGAGCGGTATCAGGTCCGACGCTGTTCGCCTCACCGTACTGTGGTTTGCTTCTTCCGTAGGCGAATGGCGGCTCGCTGTCCCATTGCCGTTTCGGCAATATGTACCCGATTTCGTCGTTCGCCAGCCCTATGAATAAAAACGGACGATCCCGGAACAATCCGGTTACGGTCGGCTCCAACGGCGCGTGCGGAAAATCGACGTTCGCTTCGGCTGGGTTTTGAAATTGCCCATACATCATCTCCGGGTACAGCTCGCCGGGGATCGCCGCAACCCAGAGCTGGCCGAGTCTCAAGCAGGCGACCTCGGTTTCAACCCCCATCCTTTGCGTCGCTACGCCCGGTTGAACAACGCGACCACCTTTCTCCGGGTCCCCGGTCCACTCCCGCGCTGGGCGGTGCAGCACTTTCAGCCGATGCGCGGTCTGATACCTGCCATTCACAACAGGAACGACGAGAGGTCTTGCGGCAACAGAGATCGGTGTGACATTCACCGGCTCAGCGTTCTGAAGCGCCTCTTCGGCCAGTTGGCCAACGGCACGGCCGTAGGCTTCCGCAAATCCCCACTGCCCGGTCTTGAATGTCCGCCCGCCGATCCGCATTTCGTCAGGAGTGGTGAGGAGCCCTCCGATCGCCCCGCTGACGTAAACAATGGGCACACCGTATCGTCGGTGAAGCTGATCTACGGTCCACTTGACAAAGTCTGCTGTAATGAGGGTATTTCCGGAATCCATTGACTCGGGATGGCAATTCCACTGCACGACGATGCCCAACAACCTGTCGTCTCCGGGATGGTGAAATGCGAGTACACGCAGTACCGGATCCAAGGCGACCGGTAGCCGAACATCTTTGAGCAATGACCGATTCATCGCCGTCCCGTAACAGGCCTTCGCCGCCTGCATTCGCGCGCACGCGTCCCGAATGGCTTTTGCCGTCCGGTGTACGACCAGGTCCAGGTACTGGGGGTCCAACCCGGATTCGCGCGGCGTAGGTCCCCACAACCCGACCACGTCCGGCCCTGCATGGTTATGAGTGCTCGCAACCAAAACGTAATCGACGCCCTTCGATTCACGGCGGATGCGAACCGTTTCGGGATATTGAAGGCCTATCAGATCGGCACAAGCCAGAGCGATGCGCTTCTCTCCGTCGGACAACACGACCACGCGCACAAACAGATGGTCATGAATGCCCGTGGCCTTCCGTCCGGTGCCAAAACCTGCCAGCCAAACCGGACGCGTGACATCCGGAGTGATATCGGCCTGCGCAAAGCCGACCTGTAAACGAGCCTGCGCACGTGAAGCAGCCGCAGACAGAGCCGCGGTCAGAAACAACGCGAAGTGCCATGGCCGCCCCACTCGGTAACCCGCGTACGCACGCATCGGTCGAATGCCTCCTTCAATGATCAAGCCGGACAGCAGCGTTCCGAATTCACAGCGGTCTTTCACACTGATGCAATTCGCAGTCGTCGTTGCGGTTCCTGTGGTTGCGGCCTTTCAAATGAGCCATCCACCAAGGCTCGCGGAATACCTGTGCGGCAGGAAGCATTCCACAATTCCGACACACCGAAACGGTGGAACGTCGGTTCGGCTTCGGGGGTCCTGCCTTCGCGGCGGTCGGGGCACGTCCACCGCATCGCCGAAAAGCCCGGCGGAGGCAAAAGATACGTCGTCGACGCTGTCAGGCCGGCAACGGCCGTTGTTCTCGGCCCCCGCACAGGACCGGGAGTGTGGCGATCGGGCGCTGCCCCCGTTGCGGGAGAAAGCGAACCAGGTGCATGTGGTCTTTGACGACCGCATCTCCAGCCACAGCCGGTCGTCGGATTCCCGCTCCGCAGGCGCTGAGCTGGATGCGTCCGCCGGTCAGGCATTGGACCGGTTGGTGCCGCTCTCTGGTGTGACCGAAACGTGGGCACGCGAAACGCACGTTTGACCGCAGTGGATGCGACCGCCGTCAGACAACGGGTGCCAACGCCATCCCGAAGCCGGTTGGGCGGAGACCAAGGCCACCGGGCATCAACGGACGGTTGAGCGCGCCGTTGCGTGAATCCGCGGACGGCATCGGCGTTGAAAGCACTCCGGCGCTAGTCTTCCCGGATCTCTTTCTTTTTCGCTTCGGCGGCTTCGTTGACCATGCCTTCGTACTTCTTGGTCAGATCCTGAATCTCGCCCTTCAGCCGGTCCCGATCGTCCTCAGTCAGAACTTTTTCCTTCTGAGCCTGGTCGGCGTGCTTGTTGGCGTCGCGGCGAATGTTCCGGATGGCCACCCGAGCTTCTTCGGCCAGCTCCTTCACGCGGGCAACCAATTGCTGCCGCCGCTCTTCGGACAATGGCGGAACGTTCAACCGAATCAGCCGCCCGTCCGAATTGGGAGCCAGCCCGATGTCGCTGGACTGAATCGCCTTGACGATGTCGCCGATCACGGAGGCGTCGAACGGCCGGATCACGATCTGCTGCGGTTCCGGAACGGTGATGTTCGCGAGCTGTTTCAAGGGGGTCTGGGAGCCGTAGTATTCGACGCGGATCGAATCGACCAGCCCCGGCGTCGCACGCCCCGTCCGAATGCCCTTCAATCCCTCGCGAAAGACGGCGACCGCTTTCTCCATCCGCTCTTCGGCGTCCAGCAGAATCTCGTCGTAATCCATAGCAGCAGCCTTTCGAACGCGGCTCGTCGAACGGACCGCGGCGAACACGACTCTGGACCGCCCGTGCCGGTCGCCCCCGCGCGATCACCGCCGATCGTCGGCCCGCGGTGACCCGCACCGCCTCATTCGGACCGGCCGGACGATTCGGGAACGATCCGGGTCCCGATCCGTTCGCCAAAGACCGCGCGTCGCAGGTTTCCGGGCGTCTTGAAATCGAACACGATAATCGGAATCCCCTGCTCCGCACAATGATGAATGGCTTGGGCGTCCATCACCTGCAATTGATGCCGCAGCACATAATCGAAGGTGATTTCCGAGTACCGGACGGCGTGTGGGTTCTTGACTGGATCGTCCGAATACACGCCGTCGACCTTGGTGGCCTTCAACAGCACTTCAGCACCGATTTCCCGGGCCCGCAGAGCGGCCGCCGTATCCGTGGTGACGAAGGGGCTCCCCGTCCCCGCCGCCAGGATCACCACCCGCCCCTTTTCGAGGTGACGGATACAGCGCCGGCGGATGAACGGCTCGGCAACCCCCTCCATCCGGATCGCCGATTGAACGCGGGTCGGCACACCGACATGTTCCAAGGCGTCCTGCAGGGCCAGCGCGTTGATCACCGTTGCCAGCATCCCCATGTAGTGAGCGGTGGCCGGCACGATCGCTTCGCCCATCTGCATCAGATCCCGCCCGCGTACGATGTTGCCACCGCCGCAGACGATCGCGAGCTGCACGCCGTCTTCATGAACCTGCCGGACCTGCTGGGAGATCTGTGACACCTCCTGCAGGCTGATTCCGAACCCGCCGGGCGGACAGAAACTCTCGCCGCTCAGCTTCAACACAACGCGGCGATAAGCCGGCTGCGGCGCGGGAGTCGGTGCATCGGCCGCCATCGCATCCTCCCAGGACGTGTCGCCGACGGGTTCAGTTGCCGAGCACCCAGCGTGTGAAGGCAACCGGCTCGAAGCCGTGTTCGGCCAGTACCTGACTGACGGTCTTGGTGTCGTCCTTGGCAAACGGCTGGAACAACAATACACCCTGCTCGATGTAGAAATTCTTCATCCGGCCTTCGACGATCTTCTCGATGATGTTGTCCGGTTTGCCGGTTGCCCTGGCTTCCTCGGTCAGCCGCTGGCGTTCCGCCTGCACCTTTTCCGGATCCAGCTCTTCGGGGCGGATCACCGTGGGCTTCAATGCGGCGATGTGCATGGCGATGTCCCGCAGGATCGGATCGTCGGGCTTGCCCCCGCGGGCCTGGAACAGCACGGCGATCTTTCCATCGTGGTGGACATACCCACCCACGGGCCCTTCGGCGCGCTGAATGCGGGCCACAACGATTTTTTCACGGATTTTGCCCACCAGCTCTTCGAACTGCTCGCGCAGTGTCTTGTCGCTGCCCGCCGGCTTCTGCTCCAACAGCTCTTCCACACTGGCGGCCCCCGGTCCGTTGAGCAGCTGGTCGGCCAGCAACTGGCCGAAGCTCCGAAACTGCTCGTTGTTGGCAACGGGCGCGGACTCGCACTGCAATTCGACCATCGCGGCGGCCGAGCCGTCGTCCTTGACCGCCAGAAAGATTCGGCCTTCGCTGGTCGGATTGTCCGCCCGCTTGATGCTCACCTTCTTGAACGATTCGCGGAGAATCTGGATGGCCTTCTCGCGATCGCCGCCCGCCTCCTGCAGCGCGCGCTTGCAGTCCATCAGTGGCAGGTCCGTCAGATCACGCAAGGCCTTCACTTCAGCGGCACTGATTTCCGCCATCTCGATCGCTCTCCTTTCGAGTTTCCGTATTTTGTTTGCCGCGCCGGAGCCCCCAGGTCATCGGCCCGGGAATCCCGTGGTCGAAACGGCGGCCCGACACCTCGACCGCCCGCCCGTCCCGGCCGGCGTCGAACGCTCTCCGGTGTGTCGAACAGTACCGGTACGCGACAAGCTCGCGAACAACGTCTCGCCCCGTCGTGCGCCCCCACTCCCAGGCTCGGCATGTGCCGGCGCCTCGGTGGTCTCCGTCGTTCACCCGGCTGCGCGACCGACGGTGCACATCCCGTTCAACCAGCCGATATGGGCTCGGCCATTTCGTCGACGAGCTTTTCCGCCGCAGCCTGCTTTGCCTTGCCCTTGTTGATGGCGTCCGCCAACGCATTGAGGATCAGGCGGATCGAACGGATGCTGTCGTCGTTGCCGGGAATGGGCAGATCGACCTCATCCGGATCAGAATCCGTATCGATCAGGGCAACGACCTTGATCCCCAACTTGCGGGCTTCACTGACACAGATCCGCTCCTTGCCCGGGTCCACGACCACGACGGCGGCGGGCAGGCGGTTCATTTCACGGATGCCGCCCAGGTTCCGGTTGATCTTCCGATACTCGCGCATCAGGCGCGCCTGCTGCTTCTTCGAATACTGCGAGAACTCTTCGCTGTTGATCAGCTGCTCCAGTTCTTCCAGCCGTTTCACCCGCGAACGGATCGTGCGAAAGTTGGTCAGCGTACCGCCCAGCCAGCGTTCGCTGACATACGGCATCCCGCAGGCCTTGGCCGCCTCCTCGACCGCCGGGGCCGCCTGACGCTTTGTTCCCACGAACACCACCAGGCTGCCCTGCGCTGCAACCTGTTCGAGGAACTTCCGCGCGCGAAGCAGGCCGCGGATCGTTTCCTTGATGTCGATGATGTGAATCAGATTCCGCTTGCCGTAGATGTACGGCAGCATCTTGGGGTTCCATCGGCTGGTTCGATGGCCGAAGTGAACGCCAGCCTCCAGCAACTCTTTCACGTTGATGTCCGTCACGTCTGACTCCCATTGAACATGCCGAAACCTGCACTCCGGGTGCAGGCGCGCGTCCAGCCAGCCCTCATCGGCGTCCGTTCCACCGGAACACCGATCGCCAGAGCCAGAGGAGCGTCGAAACAAAGCCCTTGGACAACCCGCCGCGTCGCGTGCGGCACGCCTCGCCGCCGAGAACACGCCGAAGGTCCGCACGCCCCCATCGGATCTTGTGACCAACGCGAAAAATCGCCAGGTCGATGGTGGGACGCTGCGAGACCGGCGGCTCCGACCTGCGGTCCGCCCGCAACCAGGCGAGGAGAAGCGAACGCCGCCCGGTTACACCGGATTCACACGACGGAATGCTCGCGAGTCCCTTATCGTACTTCGCGCGGCGCCCGGCTGCAATTGAAGCCAGCCCGCGCTGGACGGGGGAATTCCGGCGTTCACCAGCGACGGCGACGGCAGTCATTCCGCCGCATCGCCCGGCCGCTGCGGCATCCCCTCGGGCGGATGCACCCATTCCGTGCCGCCATCCGCCCAGTTTTCGCGTTTCCAGATCGGCACGCGCCGCTTGGTCTGATCCATCACATACTGAGCCGCTTGGAAGGCGTCACGGCGGTGCGGCGCCGCGACGGCGACCGCGACGCTGATTTCACCGAGTTCCAACCGACCGAGGCGGTGCTCGACCACGGCGGCCACCAGCGGCCACTGCTCCGTCGCTTCGGCGAGGATTCTCTGCAGCTCCGCCCGCGCCATCGGCTCATACGCTTCATAGTCCAGCGCCAGGGTGCGACGTCCTGCCGTGAATTCGCGGACGGTTCCCAGAAACGTCACCACGGCACCGGCACGATGCGACCGCACACGCTCGGTCAGAGCCGTATAGTCGATCGGCTGCTCCGTGAGCGAGACATGGAGCAGCGGTTCGGGAAGCGTCCTGGGAGTGCCCTCGGTCATCGCTCATCCGCCGCTGACAGGTGGGAAACAGGCCACGTCGTCGTCGGACGCCACCACCGTCGTGTCGTCGGCGTATTCGGTTCCCACGGCAAACAGCAACGCCCCGTTCAGCGAACCAAGCTCCGGGGCGACTGCTCCGATCGCCTGTCGCAACAGGCCGACCGTGGTCTTTCCCGGCGACACGCACGGCGCAGACACATCCAACGCATCGGTGCCCAGAATGTCGCGCAGCCTCGCAAAAACGCGAACTCGAACGACGCATTCACCGCCCTGGCCCGGCTCGCCGGACGCTTTCATGATTCGACTCACCCGATGATCCGCACCGCGACGACGGCGAGACGGCGACCGACCGCCAGCCGACATCGTTCAGCTGACCAGCAACCGCTTCCGTGGTTGCCCCCATTGTTCTCGCAGACGTGGCAGCATTCCGTAGCCCAGCGCAAGCAGTTTCAGGGGATGCACGGCGACCTTGTCCGATGCCTGTTCCATCTGCAGCTTGCAGCCGCTGCACTCGGCCGAAGCCACCTGGAACACGCCTTCCGCCACGTGCCGCAGCATCGGTCGGCCGATCTGCAAGGAACGCTCGAAATTCTCCGCCGCCAACCCGTAGGTCCCGGCCATGCCCGTACAGCCAGCGTCGATTCTATGGAGCCGCAGACCGGGTATCAAACGCAGCAGTTCCGGCCACGCCGAGCCGCCATGCAGCACACGCGTGTGACACGGCGTGTGATAGCCGACCGTCAGATGCACCGGATGCGACGGCGACTGCAACATCTCTTCCCGGTACAGTTGCAACAGATACGCTCCGGCCTCGACGGCCTGTTCGGCAACCAGGCCGACATCCGGATGATCCAGCAACCGCGGGTAGGCATCTTTCATGCACAACACCGCCGACGGTTCGGTGCAGACAATCGGCAGGCCGTCCCGCGCGGCTTCGGCCAGTTCCCGCGTGTTCTGCTCGGCCAGACGCCGTGCCGGCTCCAGGTCTCCGGCGGAATACATCGCCATGCCCGAAACCCGCTGCCGAGCCGGTACGATCACTCGAATGCCATTGCTGCACAGGATCCCGATCAGCGCCCGCGCCAGATCCGGGTCGTGGTAGTTCGCGTAATAGTCGACGAAGAGCACGACTTCGGACCGCGCCGGAGAATCGGCCGGTTCGAAAACGTGATTCTTCAGCGACGCGAGGAACGAGCGACGTGCAAAACGCGGAAGCCGCCGGCGGCGGTGAATGCCCAGTGTCCGTTCCAGAATCCAGCGCGCGAACGGTGAGGCGATGATCCAGTTGGCCAGCCAGGATGCACGGCAGCCCAGCGCCCCCAGCGTGTGCACGCGCGAAATCAGCCAGTCCCCGGCTTTCAGACCATTGCTCGCCACATGCGCCGCCTTGGCCTCGACCATCAACGCAGGGATGTCCACGTTGACGGGGCATTCCAGCCGACACTGGCCGCATTGAAAGCAGCGGTCGGCCAATTCCTTGATCGCGGCTTCGCCCCACTCCTCCCGCGGGATGTTGCCCGCCAGCACATCGCGGACAACGTTGGCCTTTGAGCGTGGCGCGTTGGCTTCGTCGGATTCGGCACGGAAAAACGGGCACATCCGCAGCGGGTGCTGCTGCGTGCGACAGGCGGCGCAGCCGTTGCATCGGGCACTTTCGCCGTAGATGTCCTCCCCAGCAGCCGAACGGAACCACAAACCGTCTTCGCTCCAGCGCAGTTGCAGTTCCGGTGCCTCACCCGACCGCCGCGGCGGCACGCGGAAATCCGATACGGCGCTCTGGTGCGGACCGGCGATGATCTTGCCGGGGTTCATGATGTTGTGCGGGTCGAACAGGTCTTTCACCTGCCGAAAGACGTCGTACAGCTCTCCGTATTGCCGTTGCAGAAACGGCGTGCGACTCAGACCGTCGCCGTGCGTTCCGCTGATCGTGCCTCCCAGATCCCAGACGATTTCATACAACTGTTCGGCCACCTGCTCGTAGACCCGACGATGCTCATGCGGCGGCTGCGGCAGAAACGGCCGAAGGTGCAATTGCCCGGCCGCCGCATGGGCATAGATCGATGCAATCAGGCCATGGCGCTGCAAGACCCGCTGAGACCGATGGATCAGTTCCTGCAGCGCTCCCGGCGGCACGGCCATGTCCTCGACGAAGGGCACCGGAGCGGTCGGTCCGGCCAGTCCCATCAGCAACGGCACCACTCGCCGCGGCAAGGACCACATCGCAAGGATCTGGTCCGCATCGAACGACTCGTAAGCCACTCGCGCACTGGGCGCCGCCTGCCGTGCCACTCGCTGCACTGCGCGCATCCGGGCTTTCACTTCCCGGTCCGATTGCCCCACCTGCTCGACCAGAAGACCGGCTTCGGCACTGACAGGAATGATCTCGGCGAAACGCCAGTCCGCTTCACGAGCCAGCGACAGAATCCTGCGGTCGACCACATCGCAGGCGCTGGGATCCGTTTCCAGCAACGCCTCCGCACACCGAATCGCACTTTGCAGATTGTCGAACAGCACCAATGCCACACCGCAATGGTCCGGCAATGGTGAAAGATAAACCGTCACCGATGTCAACAACCCCAACGTGCCTTCGGAGCCGCAGATCAACCGCGGCAAGCACAGCTCCGTTTCCGACAGCACGCCGTTGAGCTGGTAACCGGCCGAGTTCTGCAGCCAGCGCGGCTGGTGTCGCTCGATCAAGCCGCGATTCGACTCGAGCAGGTGCGTCAGCTTCGACAGCAGGTCCCGAACCCACTGCGGGTGGTCACTTTCGGCGCCCGGATCGGCGGTCCCCGCGACTCCGACGGATTTCTGCCTCCGCAGTCGAGCGAACTCGAAAACCCGCCCCCCGCTGAGCACCATGCGACCGCCGGCCACGTGGTCGCGCATGGCCCCCACCCGTACACTCCGCGGACCGGACGCGTTCACACCCACCATGCCACCGATCGTGGTCACGGCCAGATTGCCGGGATCCGGCGGCAAATACCGGCCGAACCGCAGCAGCCGCCGATTGAGTCGCTCCAGCACCACACCGGGCTGCACGCGGGCCGTGTTCTCTTCGATCGACTCCACGCGATTCATGTACCGCGAAAAGTCCACCACCAGTCCCCGGCCCAAAACGGCGCCGGTCACACTGGATCCGGCTCCCCGGGGGATCAACGCCAGCGCCACGTCCTCGGCATACTGAGCGACGGCGATCACGTCCGCTTCGTCGCGCGGATAGACCACCCCGACCGGAAGAATCTGGTACAGACTGGCATCGGTGGCGTACATGCTGCAAGCGACGGGGTCGCAGCGCACCTCACCGCGCACGGCACCGCTGAGGTCTTCGAAGACCCGCTTGCGCAGTTCGTCCACGACGTCTCTCCGGAACTTGACGACCGCCGCGGCCCGTGCCCCCGCGTCCTGCCGGCCCGCACCGGTGGCAAAGCGTCACCCCGCAGCACATCCGGCATCGACCACCCGCACCGCGACGCTGCACAATGATTCTCCGGCGACGAACGGAGCCCCCTCACCGGTCCGCCGACGCCCGCGCCGCCTGCTCCAGCCGCCGCTGCTGCTGACGGTACCGCTCGGCCGTCTCCAGATTGAACTGTCCGAAGTGTTCGGCGATCCGCCCCGGCCGATGTCGCGATCGACAGCGGTAACAGACCAGGACATCGGGCATCAGCACGAACAACAGCAGGTCGACCAGAGCGAACGCCATCAGGATCCCGATGGCCCACAACGGCCGCACGTACGCCCACGCGATCGTGCTCAGTACGGCACCGACCACCACGAATGCCAGACCGACGTGCTGCGGAAAGTCCTTCTGCCGCCACAAATCGTCGCAGCCGCACACCAGACAGCGACGAGGGTTGTCCTGCTGCACGGATTCCGCGGCCACTTCGCGATACCACCCGCAATCGGCACACGACACGCGCGGAGACGCTTCCGCGTCCTCCACGAAGTGCTGCCGACCGCATTTCGGACATGCAAACTGCAGTTGCATCCGCCCGACCTTTTCCCGTTGTCCGCCCCGGATCACAAGGGCCACCCCACGTCACGCTGCAACAGCAGCGCCGACATTTCGCCCAGAAAGCTGCAAATCACCGCAACGAACAGAACTCCCGTGGCCGCCTGCGTGTTGCCATAACCCTTCATGATCCGCCACGCCAGCACCGCCATCACCAGCGGCCCCAGAATGCCCGGAAGCCAATGCAACCCCAGCCACACGGCCCTCGCGGTCACCGCTCCCTGCCCCAACACCGAGCGCAGGACATCGGTCCCGGCCACGCCGGCCCCCACGCCGTACGCCAGCCGCGCCGCCGCCGCCACACCGACCACCGCAATGGCACGAAACAGCGGACGATGCGACATCGCCGGCGCCGTCAAGTACCAGTGCCCCAGCAGCATACTGCCCACACAGCCCCCCAACAACGCCCCCGAAAGCAACTCATTGACGGCCCGGCCGACCACGCCCGGCATGCCGCCGCCGGCAGCCGCCGCGTCCAACACGAGCCAGGACGCCGCCAGCACCAGAATCGCTCCGCCGCAGACCGCCCCGCCCCGCCGCCGCTGCAGAGTCCACAGCACCGAACCGACGAATCCCAGCGCAGCCGTGCCACCCGCCAGCCACACCGCCCATCGCGACCACCATGCGGGCCATGCCGCGTCCGTCGGATCGCCCACCCCGAACGCCAGGCTCGCCAGAACACCCAGCCCCAACACCACCAGGCACTGGATGCGGAAAAACCCCGCACTGATCTGCTCGCGCGGAAGCACCGCCCACAGCAGACTCAGACCAAACACCAGCCGCATCCCAAACTGAGAAACCATACCGCCGTTCCCGCTTCCCATCCGGATCCGCTTCGAAGTCGCACCGGTGTTCGAGCGTCCGCACCGCGTCGCGGCCACAGCTCGCTGCCGATTCCGCACCGATCGTCCGGCGGATCGTCGCCGCCCCTCCGCCGCCCCGCCCGGATCACACCGTTCGGTCATTCCTCGCACCGGCGGCCGGCTCCTGCAGCCGATCCAGCTCCTCCAGAATCGCCCGCGTCAGGCGATCCAGTCCCGCTCCGGTGACGGCCGAAATCGCCCACACGTCACGGCCGATGGTTTCGGCCAGCAGTTCGGCCACAGGCTCCGCATCGGGCAAGTCCGCCTTCGTGACCGCCACGATCTCCGGACGCTCGACGAGCGTGGGATCGTACCGCTTCAGTTCCTCACGGACGGCTCGATAGTTCTCCAGCGGATCACTCTGGTCCATCGGCAACGGCTCGACCAGGTGTACCAGAACCCGCGTCCGCTCGACGTGCCGCAAAAACTCATGGCCCAGCCCGGCACCCCGATGTGCCCCCTCGATCAATCCCGGAATGTCCGCCATCACGAACTGCCGTGTGCGGTCGACGTGCACGACCCCCAGATTCGGGTACGTCGTGGTGAACGGATACGGCGCAATCGCCGGTGCGGCCCGCGACATCCGGCTCAGCAACGTCGATTTGCCGGCGTTGGGTTTGCCGATCAGCCCGACGTCCGCGATCAGCTTCAGCTCGAGCGTGATCCGCCGTGCCTGACCGGGTTCACCGTACTCGAATTCCCGCGGGGCGCGATTGGTCGCCGTGGCAAAGTGCGCATTGCCGCGTCCACCGCGTCCGCCGCGGGCCACGACCACGTATTCGCCGTCTCTCTGCAGATCGCGGAGCACGAAGCCGCGATCGGCGTCGCGAACGATCGTGCCCGGCGGCACGAGGATTTCGACGTCCCGGCCATTGCGACCGTGTCGATTGCTCCCCTCACCATGCCGACCCCGCTCGGCCCGCCAGTGTTTGCGACTGGCCACGTTGGCGAGACTGGAAACGTCCTTCGAAGCACGCACGATCACATGTCCACCGCGACCACCGTCGCCGCCATCCGGCCCCCCGCGCGGCACGTAGGCTTCACGACGGAAACTCAGACACCCGTTTCCGCCCGCCCCGCCTTCACATTGAATGGTCACTCGATCGAGGAACATCGCTGCACGCCGGCTCCATCACACGGCCGGCTTTCCATTCGGAGAACTTCGAGCAATCATCGTCCGAAACACGTTCGAACGATGTGGAAAACACGTCGAAAAACACACGGCGAAGCCCCTTCCGCACGGTGGTTGGCTGCGATCCCACCGCACCGCCGGCCGCCCCGTCCTGGCCCGTCGCACCGCCGGCCGCCGGTGGCGGTCCGAGTGCGCTGCCTCCGGGAGCCCTCCGGATCGGTCCCGCAACAACCGCCCCCGCGGGCCGAGGACTGCGAACGGCTCGCGGCCGGTCGGCGACGGAACCCGGTATTCTACCGTCCGGGCCGCAAAAACCGAGTGCGCGCTCGGCGTGCCGTGCACCACCATGGGGAATCGTTCGCGCGGGCGGCGACGGGCTCGCTGCAACACCGTAACCACAACGGGTTGTGGTAAAGAAGCCACAGACCCACAAAATCGGCAAAATCGTTGCAAAACCGTCCTCCGCGCGTATCATCTGCTGCCCCGCCGGAAGCAATGGGAGTTGCGCCGGCGGAAGCTCTGCGGAATCCGCTCACACGCGTTCGCCGACACCGGCCCACCGGGCAGCTTGCGGATTCTCGATCACGTAACGGCCTTCCGGTCCGGATCCGGGTGGCCGTCCAGGATGATGCGGCTCGACGCCGCCGCGACGACGGAAGGAACCGACAGCTTCTTCAGCGAGCCGGACAGGGATGTTCGACGGCGCCATCCAGCTTCGAACTGCGCGAGCCGCGTTCACGCCGACCGATCAATGCACGGTGCGGCGGGACTTTTCCGCCGGGTTCTACGCGTTCGCCGGCCGTTTCATCGCACGGCCGTTGGATTCGCGGTGCCCCGTCATCTCCTGCGGCGCTGCTGTGGCGGAACATCCCGTCACCGTCGTTTCTCGCGTCCGCCGAAGTCGACACGTCGCGGATGGCCGGCGTTCTTTCCGTCGCTCCCGACGACAACGCGCTTTCGACGTTCCTTCGCTGCGGCATCCCGCTCCGACCGATTGTCCGTGTCGGACGGCGGCATGCCCGTTTCCGAGAACCTGCGAAAGGGGAATCGTCACTGGGACGGGATCGGGGTCGAGTGGCTTCGATCTGCAGGCGTCATCGTGATCGACCAGGGAATCGGTCGGACGCGGCGGCGCGGAATCGGACGTTCGGTTTCTGTTTGCGAGGAGGGAATCTCATGACCGAAACACGCAAGCCGATCATCGGGATCAACGGGGAGTTCCGGGACGCCACGGAAGAGACTTCGGCACTGAACTGGTACCACAGCGGCTATTTCGATCGCGTGATGGCGGCGAATCCCGCAGGACTGCCCGTGCTCGTCCCGCCGCTGCGCAAGGAAGAAGACATCCGGCAGTTCCTGGAAACCATCGACGGCCTGATCCTGACCGGTTCGCGGCTGGACCTGGATCCGAAGGCGATGGACCTGGAACCGCATCCGGTCTCACGGCCGATGTCGCGGCGGCGCGAACAGTTCGACCGCAAGTTGTGTGCGCTGGCCGTCGAGATGCGTTTGCCGATCCTGGCCATCGGTTCGGGCATGCAACTGCTGAACGTCGTCTGTGGCGGCACATTGCTTCAGCACATCCCCGAAGCCGTGCCGCGGGCCATGCCGCACCGTGACGCCCGCAACGAGGCACTGCGGCACATCGTGCTGATCGAAGAGGATTCGCGGATGTTCCAGATCTACGGCCCGCTGGAGACACGGGTCAACAGCCAGCACCACATGGCCGTGGATGGCGTGGCCGATCTGTTCCGGGCCACCGCCACAGCGCCGGATGGCGTGATCGAAGCCATCGAGTCCGTCGATCCGACGTGGTTCTGCATCGGCGTGCAGTGGCATCCGGAAAACGAAACGGCATCGGCGTTGGACATCCAACTGTTCAATGCGTTCATCGAAGCCTGCGCGGACGCCGCCGCACCGATGACGATCCCCTTCCCCGGCTCCGCGGCCCGTTCCGCGTCCGGCCGGTCCCGCAAGGCCGCGTGAGCCCGCACCGGGCGTTGAATTGAAACCAGACGCGGTTCCGCACCGCAACCCGCTGATCGACCGATCCAGCGATGGCAAAGCGGACGGCTCGACCGCCGAATGAATGACAACAATAGACGGTCCGTCGCCCCAGTGGGCGGCGGACCGTTTTTCGTTTCCGCGCGCAAGCCAACCATTCCGTGCGGAAAAAGCCACCTGCAAAAACGCACGGCAGCGCGACGGTTCGGCCCGCCGCGGCTCGCTCAGGCATCGACGCACCAGCCGGGTTGCGGCGTTCGATGAACGGTCGTCGGCCGGTCACCGCGTATGGCCCGCACACGCCGTTCCGCGTCGCTCACCGCTCCCGGCGAACGCAGCCACTTCAGCTTCAATACGAATTCGGCCGCACCACGGGGATCCAAACGAACGACCCGTCCCTGAGCGGTTTCGAACGACCGCGGATTGGGGAAGTTCGTCCCCGGCTCGATGCCGGTCACATAACCGTCGGACAAGGCGGTGGTGTTCTTCCACTGTGTGAAGCACGGGAGTCGTCGGACGTCGAAGTCCAGTCGCACGCCTTCAGTGCCGTGCGCGTTCTTCAACAGGACCGTCGTCCAATGCCGCCGGTCGGCGTACAGCTCGAAGAAGTAGACCTGTTCCTCGAAGCCCGCCTGCGGCGCGGCATAGTGCGACCACGTGGCGACGCCTTCGGCCGCGCGCGCATTGCGGGGCACGACCGTCTTCGCCGGAACGACCAGCTGCGCCCCTGCATCCAGCAACGGAGCACCGAAGTTCGGGTGGTACAGCAACTGGGCTTCGGCGGGCGATTCCGAGAGATTCACGAGACGATCGTGCAGCGTAAAACCGGTGCTGCCGATTTCCGTTTCGAACGCAGCCACCAGACGCAGCTTCTGGAAGTGAAACCGCACTTCGTCCATCTCGGCGATGATGCGCAGCCGCCGCTTTTCGCTGTCCACTTCCGCGTGCAGTGTGTGGGCCGGCGTGTTCCCGATCCGCCCGTGCAGAGGGTACTTCAGCCGCCCGTCGGCGTCGAAATCCGGTGCGCCGTTGCTTTCCAGCCCGCAGCGGACCAGCAGCTCATCGAAGCCCTCCAACCACCCCAGGCCGCTGGGATCGTACAACGGGACGAACGCCGGATGCACCGGCCCACGGACGGGAGAACGCCAGCCCAGTTCGCCGTCCCCGGACCAACCTCGCCAGACGTTCAATCCGCGCGTCGGCAAAAGCCACCAGCGGGCCGCCCCCGTGTCCACCTCGACAACCTGCACACCCTCGCGTTTTCCGCCACTGAGCGTCCGTGTCCGCACGGACCATTCGCCGGGACACCCCGGCACGCTGCGGCAGTCGATCGACACCTCCTGAAAGGGAACGTCCTCGTCCGCGTTCAGGAGTTCCCATCGATAGCTCGACATCGCGGCCCCCTTTCGCTCAATGCGACAGAGCAAGCCTCCTGACGGCCAGCGACGTGCAGCGGCCCTGCGGTCGGCGAAGCGCCGGCAACGCACCAGCCCCGCGCAACCGTCCGCAGCTCGTCGGCGCGGTCGGTGTGCGGCGTTCCCGCGCGACAGGAGCCTCAATCGGCCTCGGACACAGCGCCGGCCCGCTGCGTGCGCCCGTCACTGGGTCGCCGGGTTTCGTTGCATCAGTTGTCGCTCAACGAACGGGATGACGTCTTTTTCATAGGTGAAGCTGTCTTCTTCCGATTCGGCCTCGTCGTTGTCGAACCGCTTCAGCAGCTTGCCGCCGCGGGCATAAACCGCCACAGCGGGAATCGAACCGAGGTCGAAGGCGTCGTAGAAGTCGTCCGACGGTGTGCTCAGCAGAATGTTCGGAAACGTCGCCCGCTGTTTGCGCAGGAACGCCAGGACCGCCGGCACGAGGCTTTCCGGCGGCATGTCGGCAATGCCTTCGTAATCACAGGACACCGATATGCACTGCACGCCGCGATCGTGGTACTTCTCGTACAGCTCGACCAGGTGCGGGAACTCGCGCAGACATGGCACGCACGACGTCGACCAGAAGTCCACCACGATCAGGTCCGCATCCTGTGAGGCAATGAACTTCTGGGTTTCCTCCCACGATTTGATCATCAACGAAACCGAGTCGGCCTGCGAATCTGCCGGTTCACTGCCCGGAGCCGTCA
>RFHO01000199.1 GCA_003696385.1 Planctomycetota bacterium
CACCGCCGCCGAGGACGACGCGGTGATCGTCCTCGACACGGTCGGCGAACTGGGAGCCTGCTGGGGGCTGGCCGCGGTGGCCTTCGTCGGCGGCAGTCTCGCTCCACGCCGCGGCGGCCAGAACATTCTCGAACCGGCGGCATTCGGAGCGGCCGTCTGCTTCGGCCCGAACACGTGGAACTTTGCGGACGTGGTCGAGCTGCTGCTTGCCCACGATGCAGCTCGTGTCGTCGCCGACGCGGAGCAACTCCACGTCACCATCGACCGATGGCTGGCCGAACCAAAGACACGCGAGGCCATCGGCCGCCGCGCTGCCCGCTGCGTCCGCTCCCAGACCGGCGCCGTGCGACGAACGGTCGATGCGCTCCTGCAAGTTGCCGGAGCGACCTCTTCCGGAGCCGCTCAATCACGTTGCGCCGCGCCGCTGTCCCCCTCGGCCGCTCCGTCACCTTCCGGCGACGCCAGCACGGCCGACAGCAAATGGCGCGCGGCGTCATAGATCCCCGGCTGCTGACTCTCCCGCGGACCGGCCACATTGAGCACGCGAATGCCGTGCGTCGCGACCCAGTCGCGAATACGCGCCGCCCAACGCTCCGGGTCGTCCTTGTCCAGGTCGACGATCAGCAACGGTCGGCCCAGCCGACGCGCGCAGCGCTCCGTCAGCGCCGTGCCTCCGCTCAGTGACCCGCGTGTGACGATCAGCGTGCCGTCCGAGTCCCGCACGTTCCGCTCGGTTCGCTCCGAGTAGTCGGCGGACTCCGTCTCTCGCAACGGATAGCGATCCGGGATCCGCCCATCCTCTGCCCGCCGCCCGCGCGGACACCAGCCGCCACAAGGCACGCCCGCTTCGAGTGCCACGTCCAGCGCAGCGCGATCCACGCCCGTTTGCCCGCCGGAAACGATCTTCGTCACACGTACGCTCACCCTACGGACCTCCCTGCCGGCACCGCCGACGCCTTCGCTGGCTCCCGTTCCCCAACATCGCACCGGGACATCGTTGAAAGCGACCGCGGCAGCCGCTACATTTTCCCCTTCCGCCGGATCACCCCGACCGGCGTGACGGCATGTTGCTCCCGAACCTCCCCGACCGGAGGACCGATTCGTGCGTACGACCGTACCGACCACGATGCTTCGCAAAGAAGACGTCCAGTCCGACTGGTACGTCATCGACGGTGACGGGCTGATCGTCGGACGCTTGGCCACTCAGATCGCCACCGTCCTGATGGGCAAACACAAGCCCGAGTACACACCGCACGTGGCGTGCGGCGATCATGTGATCGTCGTGAATGTCGAGCGTGTGCGGTTTTCGGGCAAGCCGCTGGGACATTCCGACCATCCGTACTTCACCAACAAGATGTTCCTGCGCACGTACGAACGGTATTCGGGCTACCCCAGCGGCCGCAAGGTGCTGACCGCCGCCGAAGTCTGGAAGCGGCATCCCGAACGGATTCTCCGAGAAGCCGTGCGGCGGATGTTGCCCAAGAACAAACTGGGCCGAAAGATGCTTCGCCGACTGAAGCTCTACGTCGGCCCGGAACATCCTCACGAAGCCCAACGGCCCAAGCCGTTCCCCGAACACCTGCTCCGCAAGTGCGGCAAACAGCCTTGAGCGCTTCTGCTCCGCAACGGGCCGCCATCGGCTGTCCTGGCGGGGAGGAGCCTCGGACCCCATACCACGCAAAACACGGCGTATCGCTGGGTAAATGTGACCAGGGTTTCGAACGACCATGAGCAACGAACCGGAAAACCAGGTTCCCGAACAGCCGACCAATGAAACCGCGGCGGAGACCGAGAAGGCCGCGGCCGAACAACCCGCTGCTGCGGACGAAGGCGACGCGAATCAATCGCAGGCCGAAACCACTTCCGCCGGCGAAGCAGTCACCGAGGAAAGCTCGAACGTCGTCCCCATTCCCGCGGAATCGACCGCGCCCGAATCGTCCGAAGAGGCTGCCGAGGCGGCGTCGAGCGTTCCCGAATTGACGCTTGGCAGCGAGGCACCAGCCGAAGCACTGGAGCCTTCGCGCCCCGTGTTGATCCGCGGCAAGCTCGACCGCTTTGGCGTGGCCATGGGGACCGGACGCCGCAAGACTTCCGTCGCCCGCGTCCGGATCAAGGACGGCAGCGGAAAAATCGCCATCAATGGACGGACGCTGGAGGACTATTTCCGCTTGGAGCGCGACCGCAAGATGGTGCTGGCACCGCTGGTCGCCACCGGCATGCTGGAAAAGGTGGACGTTTGGGTCCGCGTGTCCGGAGGCGGAACGACGGGACAGACCGGCGCCGTCGTGCTCGGCATCGCCCGAGCTCTGGAAGCCAAAAACCCCGACCTGCACCATGTGCTGTCCGAAGGCGGATACCTGACCCGCGACGATCGCATGGTCGAACGCAAGAAGTACGGTTTCCGCAAGGCCCGGCGCAGCCCGCAGTTTTCGAAACGGTGACGCTCATCGTTCGCGGGCTCGCCCCCGCGAATGGAAAGGCGTGACGCAATCCACACCCCCGGTTTCCTCCCAGGGAATCGGGGGTTTTCTGTTGGCACGCATACGCGTTCCGATGCTCAGGGGATCGTCGAAACCTTGCGGCCGTCGCCGCATGGCCGGCCTGCGCGGCGGTCGCCTGGCGAATATCGACCTGCAGCGGCACTCGCAGCAGGAGGAGACACGATGGAAGAACGCGGCACCGGCATCTACAGCGCGCTGATCCTGCCCGACATCCAACAAATGATCGAGCAGGGTGACCGCGATGGTCTGCGCGCATTCTGCGAAGACTTGTATCCCGGCATCGCCGCCGAAATCCTCGAACGGCTGGACCCCGAAGACGCCTGGAAGGTTCTCTCCACGACCTCTCCCGAGAGGCAGGCCGAGATTTTCGGCTTCTTCAGCATGCCGTTTCAGTTGGAGCTGGTTCGGCTGTTGTACGCGAAGGACCGCCAGAAGCTCTCGCGTCTGATCGAGGCCATGGCCCCGGACGACCGGGCGGACCTACTGGAACGCCTGCCCGAAGAGACCGTCGAAGAGATCCTGCCACTGATCGCGCAGGCCGAACGCGCCGACATCCGCCGTCTGCTTTCCTTCCCGGAAGGCAGCGCCGGCGCGATCATGACCACCGAGTACGCTTCGCTGCCTGAGGACATCACCGTGCGGGAGGCACTGGAACGCCTGCGACTGCAGGCACCCGACCGCGAAACGATCTATTACGTCTACATCACTGATGCGGACCGCCGCCTTCGCGGGCTCGTTTCCCTGCGGCAACTGATCCTTGCCAAACCGGACGCCAAATTGTCCGACATCATGGAAAAGGACGTGGTCAGCGTACGTGTGGACGATGATCAGGAAGAGGTCGCCCGCACTCTGGCCAAGTACGATTTCATCGCCATTCCCGTCACCGACGACCAGAACCGTCTGGTCGGCATCGTCACTCACGACGACGTGATCGACGTGCTCCAGGAAGAAGCCACCGAAGACGCCCAGCTCGCCGCCGCCATCACACCGCTGGAAGATCCGTATCTGTCCACGCCGATTCCCGTGCTGGCCCGCAAACGCGTGCTGTGGCTGGTGATTCTGCTGGGCACGGCGTCGATCACCGCCGCGGTCCTCAACCACTACTCCTCCGCCAATGTCAGCCACGAATGGCTGGTGATGTTCATCCCCATGGTGATGGCCACCGGTGGTAATTGCGGCACACAGTCGGCCGCTCTGGTCATTCGCATGCTCGCCCTCGTCCGGCTGACGCGAGAGGAGAACATGCGGCTGGCCGGGCGCGAGTTGGTCGTCGCGTTGATCCTGGGAAGCGTCCTGGCGACCGTCGCCCTGGTGGCGGCCTCGCTCTTCGTATCCCTGGCGCAGGCGCTGGTTGTCGCCACGACCGTCTTCCTCGTGGTCCTCATCGGCACGATCGTCGGTGCCATGCTGCCGGTGCTGTTCAACTCCCTGGGCATGGACCCCGCGCTGATGTCCAATCCCCTGATCACCTCGCTGGTGGACGTGCTGGGTATCGTCACCTACTACAATGTCGCCAAGGTCATGATCGCCCTGTTCGGCATCCCGTAACGTCCGCACAGGGCCGGCGGAGCGCCCGCGATCGCTTCGACTCTCTCCGGGAGCTTCCCATGCGGGACTACAGCCACGAAAGCCTGTCGCACGATCCGATCCACGGATACATCACATTCGTGGCCCGCGCCGGGCTGCCGGCCGGTGAAGTGGCCGAAGAAGACCTGATCGATCACCCCTGGGTCCAGCGGCTGCGGCAGATCCACCAGTTGCAGACGGCCTGGTGGGTCTATCCCACCGCCGAGCACATGCGGTTCCAGCACGTCCTCGGCGCCATGCACCTGGCGTCGGTGGTCGTCCACGAGTGGTACGATTCGCTGGCGCAGGTCTGCCGCAACGTCCCCTCACGGGCCTACGTGGAAAGCCTCGTGCGTTTGGCCGCGCTGCTGCACGACGTCGGCCACGGACCGTTCGGCCACTTCTTCGACGATCACTATCTGGACCAGTTCGGCATCACGCACGAAGACATCGGAGCGGTGATCATCCAGCGCGAACTGGGCGAGCTGATCCGCGGCGTACGCCGCAACCCAAACGGCAAACTCGGACCACTGGAACAGCTCGAACCGGCCCAGATCGCCTGGCTCATCCGCCGCCCGCGCGAAGGGGACGCCGACGATCAGCCCGACTGGCTGCGCAAGCTGCGGGCCCTGTTCAGCGGCATCTACACCGTCGACAACATGGACTTCGTGCTCCGCGACGCCTACATGTCCGGTTACAGCATCCGGGCCTTCGACGTCGCCCGGCTGATCCACTACAGCTTTTTCACGCCGTCCGGCCTGACCGTCCACGTCCGCGGTCTGCCCACGCTGATCAACTTCATCGAAACCCGCGCGAATCTGTTCCGCACGATCTACTTTCACCGCACGGTCCGTGCCCTGGACGTCGCCTTGGAAGAACTGTTCCCCGAAACGATGCGGCTGATGTTCCCCGGCAACCCGCTGGAGCACCTCGATGCCTACCTGCGGCTGACCGAAAGCTCGTTCCTGGTCGACGTCCAGCGGTGGGCGGACGATCCGGATCCTGCCCGGCGCGAACTCGGCCGCCAGTGGAACGACATCCTGCAGCGACGCGTCCGCTGGAAAATGGCCTGCGAGCGGACGATCCATTTCCACTCGCCCCACGCCGAACGGCTGAGCATCTTCTCCGAACCGGAACTCGTCACCCGCCGCGTTCGCGAGCGACTTCCTGACGACATCAGGGACATCCCGCTTCGCGTCGACGTGGCCAAGCACTACCACCGGCCCAGCGGCCGCCTGCCCGCCGGCGGTCAGAACTTCGTCCTCGATCCGGCCATCGGCGAACCGCGCGAGCTGAACGACTTGGAGCTGTTCCGGGCACTCCCCACCAGCTTCCTGATCTTTCGCATCTATGCCCGCACGCACGAGTACGACGAAATTCTCAACCGGGCACTGAACGCCGTGCTGGGCGAAGTCACCGACGCGAAGACCAACATGTGACGCGGCACGCGCGACGTCACCTCGATCAAGCCGCCCGCCACACGGCCGGCCCCCTCCGTTCGTCGCGCCCGCGCCAATTCCCGGGTGACCGTTCCGCAGAGCCCCTCGCACCGACCTTCCGCCCGTTCGAGTTGCCGGCGCAGGAAAACCGCCCTTCGACGGTGCCGCCTGCTTCGGCGCACCGTCAAGGGGCGGTGTATCGAAAGGGCCTCCCTGCCGCAGCTCGAACAGGCCTCATGCCCGTGACCTCACGGCGGAACGAGGAACCGTACCTTGCAGGGACGCGTTTTCACAGCGTCACCGACAGGATCGTCATCCCGCCGTTGACGATTTCCACGACCGTCCCGGTACCGATGGTTGGAAACGGCGTCGGCAGCGGCAATTCGCCGCTTCCCGGTTCGTCCGAGTACTTCCGCACCACCAGATTGCTGTTCACGTTGATCTGCGTGACGACCGTCCCGTCGATCCGCAGGTCATACGTCCCGAATGCAAGCCCGGACAGCCGGACTTCCATTTCCCGCACGCCGCCATCCTGCTTGTATTCGAACTGGCCACTGGCGCCGCTGTTGGAAACGTCATTGAACGCCGCATGGATCTCCAGTTCCTGTAGTGCCGAAAACGTCCCGCTCAGCAGCCCCTGCACTTCGATCGTGTCTCCGGCCGCCACGCCAGCCAGGCTCATCGGCAGTGACTGTTCGCCCGCCTCATTCGGCGACGTCGAATACTTGATCTCGGCCTCACCACCGGCCGGTACGGTGATCTGGGCGATCGTGGTCCCATTCAGCAGGACGTTGTACGTGCCTGCCGGCGCGTGTTCGACCTCCAGTTCGAATTCCAGCTCGGCGTTGTTGTTCAGGCTCTGCTTGAACTTGGCCTTCCCGGACGCCGTGCCGCCTCCGATCGGGGCCAGCACGGCCACCAGGCTGCTTTCCAGATCGAACCGCACACCGTCGCGCACGTCGTCGTTCCCATCGTCCGGATCGGCGATGTCTTCGCCGGCACCACCTTCGAGCGTGTCGTCGCCTAGACCGCCCTTGACGATGTCATTGTCGTCACCGCCCAAGACGTGGTCGTTGCCGTCGTCGCCGATGACGGTGTCCTCACCCTGCTCGCCGTCCAAAACGTCGTCATCCAGGCCCCCCTCCAGGCTGTCCCGTCCGGAACCTCCCGATTCGAAATCACGGCCCGGACCGCCGAGCACGTGATCGTCGCTTCCCTGGCCCTTCAGGGTGTCGTCCCCATCGCTGCCGTCGATCGTATCGGCTCCCGCTCCACCGAACCCATGATCATTGCCCGCACCGCCGACCAGCGAATCGTCACCGGCGTTCCCGACCACCGTGTCGTCCGAAGAGCCGCCCATGATCGTGTCGTCACCGGCATCGCCGACCAGCCGGGCGGCGCCGGAAAAGCCACTCGCATCGATCATGTTGTTCCCGGCCCCGCCATGCAGTTCGGCCTGTTCGATGTCGTACAGCATGTCCGTGCTCAGGCCCATCACCAGCCGATCATCCATGAGCATCATGTCGATGTCGCCGGAACCCATCACCTTGTCATCGCCGCCGTGACCGCGGATCGTGTCGTCACCGCTGCCGCCATCGAGCGTGTCGGCCCCCGCTCCACCGAATTCGCGGTCGTGGCCGGCACCTCCGTCGATCATGTCGCGGCCCGCATTGCCGACCAGCTTGTCATCTCCGTCGTCGCCGAAGACCGAATCATCCTGAGCGCCGCCGGCGACCGAATCGTTGCCCGCTTCACCGTGCAGCATGTCGTTGCCGTCGTCACCGTGGACGCTGTCGTCCCCGTCGCCGGCCATCAGCGTGTCATCACCGGCCTGTCCGGCGACGGTGTCGTCCCCGGCCCCCGCCATCAATGAGTCGTCGCCGTCACCACCCTCCAACAGATCATCGCTGCCTCCGCCCATCAGCGTGTCGGCACCGCTTCCGCCCTGGAGTGTGGTCGAACCGGAAAAACCGCTGGCGTCGATCGTATTCGCCGATGCACCGCCGGACAGTCCCGCCCGCTCCACGTCGAACAGCATGTCCGTGCTCTGCCCCATCACCAGCCGGTCGTCCATCAGCGTCATGTCCATGTCGCCGGAACCGAGCACATCGTCCATGCCACCGTGACCGCGGATCGTGTCGTCACCCGCACCGCCGTCCAATGTGTCATTGCCCGCACCGCCGAACTCACGGTCCGAGCCCAGTCCGCCTTCAAGCGAATCGTCACCGGCATTGCCGATGACCGAGTCCGATCCGTCGTCACCGAAGACGGTGTCGTCGTCGCTGCCCCCGGCCACACGGTCGTCGCCCGCGTCCCCGTGCAAGAGATCATTGCCGGCCATGCCGCTGACCGTGTCCTGGTCGGCCCCGCCGGAAAGGCTGTCGTCGCCCGCGTCGCCGACGACGGAATCATTACCCAGATCGCCCATCACGCTGTCGTTGCCGTCCTGGCCCATCAGCGAATCATCACCGGCATCGCCGCTCACCGTGTCGTCACCGAGCCCGGCGGACACGCTGTCGTTCCCGTCGCCACCGTGGATCGAATCGTCCAGCGGGCTGCCCGTGATCGTGTCGTCCCCGGCGCCGCCGTCCACGTCGACGGTCACCAGGTTGCTGAAGTCCGCCGAGCCGACGGAACTCACGTCGATCGTATTCGCTCCCGGACCGCCGTTGATGTCCAGCACTTCGACATCGGCCGGAGTGACACCGGCCACGGCCATTCCGTTGACCAGTACGTTGCCGCTGGAACCGCCCTGGCTGGAGACGCTGATCGCATCATCCGCATCGCTGGTCACCGTGAGCGTCCTGGTCATCGCGTCGTACATCGACGAAACGCTCAGCAACGTTCGCGTCTCCAGTCGCTCGCCCTGCGCTTGTGCGCGCTTCGACTTCCGCCGCCGAACGGAACTCCACCGCACACACACCGAACGCAACAGCTCAACCCACGTGACGCGCTTCATGGTCCTTGACTCCTCAGCTCAAAAATGTCCACGGCCCGCCGGAACTCGAACATACCCTGGTCTGTTTCGCGAAGCCGTTCCGGCCCGCGCTCGCACTCCTCCCAGGATGGACCGACCTTTTCGCCGACACCGCTTCTTCAGGTGGCACGGGAAAGAAAGACGGTCGAGACAACCTGCCGACGATCGTCGCGGACAGAACGGGTACCAAAGGTTCTCCCCCCGAGTTCGTCCGACGAACCACGTCCGGCCCGCTTCACGCAGCGAGGCGGGCCGCTGTCCATGCTCCAACACGCAATCCGGTTCGAAGAATCAACAACCGACCACCGCTCTGCCGCAAAAAACTTGCCGTTGTTCTCATCGAAGAACCGACCGTCACCGGACAGGTCATTGAGTTTGCTTTGACGGCGGACCATGATCAACCGGTATCCGGGATTGCCGCAAATTTTTTGACGACATGACACGGTGTCCTTCGGACGCATTGACACTCAGTATCAATTTGCTCCGCAACACCGTGCATCCTGCGACGGCGTCTCAATAAACGCCCGTGCGTCATGGACCGCGCGCCGCTTCCGCCGGGCAGCCGTCCCCGTTCGGCGTTGCTACAATGGCGTCTCCTTGCCAGCGACACCCGATCCGTGGCCTCCGCGCGTCCACGGACCGGTCATCGCGTTCCGCGTTGCGGATCGCGAAGCGCAGAACCTGGTGCATCCGACACGTGGTCGCCGGCTCCGATCGTATCGGTCGGCACGCCACGAATGGGCTCGCGTAATCCGAATGGCACAGTCATGAACAGGCAACCGCTTCCGTTTTCCTGCCTGACCGCCCTGCCGGTCTACAACGAACAGCAGCACGTGGAACCCGTGCTGCGCGAAGTCCTGCGCCATGCCCGCGATGTGCTCGTCGTCGACGACGGCTCGACCGACCGGACGCCCGAGATCCTGCGTCGGATCCCGAATATCCGCGTCCTGCGCCATCCGCACAACCGCGGCTACGGCGCGGCCCTCGTCTCGGCGTTCGAGTATGCCATCGAGCACGACTACGACGTACTGGTGACGATCGACTGCGACGGCCAGCACCAGCCGGAACTGATTCCGCAGATTGCCGCGGCCATTTTCCCCGGCGACGATGAGCCTTATGACATCGTTTCCGGCAGCCGGTATCTGATGGAGTTCGCCGAAGACACGCCGCCGCCGGAGGACCGTCGCCGCATCAACGCCGAGATCACCGCCTGGCTGAACGAACACCTCGGCCTGGCCATCACCGACGCGTTCTGCGGATTGAAGGCCTATCGCGTCGACGCGTTGTCGAAGCTGCAGATCACCGAGCCGGGCTACGCAATGCCGCTGCAGGTGTGGGTGCAGGCCGCGCGGCTCGGTCTGCGGATCCGCGAGTTCGCCGTCCCACGGATCTACCTTGAAGAGGAGCGATCCTTCGGTGGGGCCCTGGACGACGCGGAATGCCGCCGCCGTCACTACTTTGACGTGTTGCAGGCCGCAATGAATGCCTGCGGTCACGGAGCCGGCTGAGTGCCCGCGGCGTCCGGCGGTCGGACGGATCGGACGCCGTGCGTCGGCGCCACGTCTTCGCCGAACAGGCCGCCGAACGGCCGGCGGGGAGGCGGACCCGTTCTCTGTCGACCGACACACCGCCGTCGCCACGTTGCGATCGCCGCCGCATCGCGCGCATGAAAAAGCCGCCGCGAACCCCGCAATTCGCGACGGCCGGGACCCTGAGCAGGTTTGGCTCCCTTGCCGGCCTCACGGCCCCTCAAACCGCTCGGCCGACAAGGCTCCGTTCGCCCCCCAACGAGACTCCCGGAGCCCAGGAGGAACCACCGGGTCAGAGTTCGAGTCCGAGCAACTCCTCTTCTTCTTCCATGATGATGATCCGCGGGGTGACCATCAGCATCAGGCTACGGGCCTCACGCCCCACACCGCTGTTCTTGAACAGCCGGCTCACGTAGGGGATCTTGTTCAGGATCGGCACTCCGGACATGTTGCGCCCTTCCTGCAACGCCTTGATCCCGCCCAGCAGGACCGTCCCTCCGTCGGGAACGCTGACGGTGGTCGTGACGTTGACGATTTCCTGGACCGGCTGCTGAATGGCCGTCGGGCCGGCGCCCGGAGCATTGAAGCCGCCGATGCCGCCACCGCCGATGCCGCCGATGCCGCCGATGCCACCACCGCCGATACCACCAATACCGCCGATACCGCCACCTCCGATGCCACCCCCGATGCCGGCGATTCCGCCGATGCCGCCGAACCCCAGCATCCCGGACTGCGAGACGCTCCGCGCCGGAATGGCGCCACCGAATCCGAAGTCACGCATCGGCACGCTCATCGCCGGACCGCCACCGATCCCGCCCAAGCCGAGCACACCGCCGGCGACGCCACCTTGGACTCCGCCGAACCCGCCGCCGAAGCCGCCCAGGCCGCCACCGCCGATGCCACCCAGGCCACCACCGCCGATGCCTGCAATCCCACCACCACCGATGCCCCGGATGCCACCAGCGGCACCGCCAAAGCCGCCGCCTCCAATGCCCCCCCCTCCGGTGATGAAGAAGGTGAACACGTCGGTGATCTGCGTGAAGTTGGGCACGACGGTCAGCCGGACGAACCGCCGATCGGCGGAAATGACCGCGGTCACCGTCATGAACACGCCCTCGTTCAACACCGTGATCTGAGGCGTGAAACCCACCGCAAAGGCACCGACCGTCGGCACCAGACTGGTCACGAAGGGCCGCTGCCGTGTGCTCGTCACGGTGGCCGTCTGACCGTTGAACATGGTCACCTTGGGAGCGAACATGATGTTCGAGCGTGAATCGCCCTGGGCGGCCTGGATGAAGAAGAACGTCTCGATGTCGCTCAGGATGGCCAGGCCGACCTGCACACCGGCATTCGGGTCGAACCCGCCGAAATCGGGAACGCCGATTTCGAACGATCCCTGGCGGAATTGGACGTCCAGATCCGGCGTGAACCGTCCTGGAGCCGACAAACCCACGATCGTCCCGCTGTGTGGAAAGTTGTCGCGGTCCGTCAGCTCGCGCGGCGGCCCGGGCGTGAAGAAGCCGGTGATGCCAACCTGGCCGAGCTGGCCAAGCTGTCCGGCCTGGCCGATCTGGCCCTGCTGACCGCGCTGGCCCAACTGCCCGCCGAAACCGCCCAGTCCCCCGCCGGCACCGGCGATGCCGCCGATCCCGCCGATGCCACCGAATCCGAGCATCCCGTTCATCACCGGCTGAACGCCGCCCAACGGAGCTCCGAGGAACCCGAAACCGACCGGCCCCATTCCGGTTCCGCCACCGATGCCGCCGGCCTGGCCCTGCTGATTGCCGCGCTGGCCGCGCTGTCCCTGCTGGCCCTGCTGGTTGCCGGTCTGCCCCAGCCCGATCAGCGGCGTGCCGAACGGGGGCAGCGGGTTGCCAAACCGGTCACGAGTCGGACCGCCCACTGTGTCCTGCACGTCGAAGTCGAAGTCGATACCGATCCGCTCGAAGAACTTGTCCGAGACCGTGACAAAGCGGACCTCGATCGTCACCTGCAAGTCCTGCAGGCGGCGCAACTGCTCCAGCAGATCCTTGATTTCGTCGTGTACCTTGCGCGTCTGGCGGATGACCAGACTCAGCGTCGTTTCGAAGCCACGGATCGAGCCTTCCCCGCCGACCTCTTCCCAAGTGTTGGGAGCGACGGTCGAGACGATCAGTTCCGAAAGCGTGTCGAAATCGACGTTGGAACCGCCGCCATTCAGCTGCGCGCTGACATTCGCTCCGCCGTTCCACTGCGGAATCGCCGCCGCGGCCGGCGCGGCTCCGGCGACCTGAAACTGAGCCGCCGCCGCCAGGCCCTTATTGACATTCGCGTTCGTCAGCAAGCCGGCGCTCGGCCCCTCCTGGCCGTTCATCAGGGTGCCGTCCTGAGCCAGGTTGGGCACGGGGATGACCAGGTCGGCCACCGGATAGGTGACCGTGATCAGCTCGCCCTGCTGACGCAGTTCACTGCTGATGTGCAGTACTTCGTCCTTGATGGTGTACGCGAGATTCAGCGGCTCCAGAATCAGATTCAACGCACTCTTGAGCATGATCCCGTCGACGTTGATCGTCACGGGCGTATTGGTCGTCACACCTTCGTCCTGCAGCCCCAGTTGATCGACCACGATGTCGATGTCCGCCACGCCGGCGAGGTGCTCGATGACCTCCTGCAGAGGCGCTTCGGTGAAGTGCAGCGAGACTGGTCGGCTGAGGCTGTCCTCGATCTTCTTTTCCTTGTCCGTGCGGAACCGGCTGTCCGTGCGGTATCGCGCCCGCCGGCGGTTGCTCAGCTCCTCCCAATCGTCGGGAAACTGCATCGGCGGCCCCCAGAAGGGAATGGCGCTTTCCTCCACCTCGGCCAGACTGCGGACGAAGGCGTCTTCCTTGCGGTCGCGGAGTTTTTCGTTGAAGTCGACGCGCCGCGCAATCCGCGCCTTCCACTTCATCGTTTCGGTGACCGGGTTGTTCGGATCGAGTTCCTTGGCCTGCTTGGCCACCTTCTCCGCCTCG
>RFHO01000200.1 GCA_003696385.1 Planctomycetota bacterium
CGAAAGGCTCGGCGGGAGATTCGCGCGCAGAGACCCTTTCGGCAACACGTGCTCCCGTTTCATTCGCTGCTCGCAGCGGCTTGGGCGATTGGCAGTCTCTTCCCACGCCACCACGATCCGGCGTCGTGGTGTTCCCCGATGACACGCGTGCCCGGCCGGGTGCGCCGTCGTGACGATTGGTCGTTCCGGACCTGTCCATGCCACAGGCGTCCTGAAACGTCCGGTGCACCGGCCCGCGTGACGCTCACCGACTTTCGCGGCGGCCCGATCCGCGGCGGATGACATCGTAGAAACGCCGCTTTCCCGATCTGCGGCCCGGCCGTGAACATGCCGATCCAGCTGGCTCCCCGCCTCGGCCGTCGTGGCTGGCGGAGAGTCCATCCGTTCCACCACCCGAAGCGCTCGGAGAGACATGCGATGATGAAACGATTGCTCCTCGCTGCCGCCCTGGTGACGGTGATCCTCGTTGCGCCGCGTGCTTTCGCCGCGCAGGAGACCGCGTCATCTGAACAGGCCAATTCGGATGCGTCGCAACCCGCCTCGGCCGCCGGTGAAACGACGGAGCCGGAAGCGCCCGATGGAGCCTCTGCCGACACCGGGTCGCCGCAACCAAGCAGTACGGGCGAGGGTGCGGTCACCGTGGCCACCGGGTCTGAACCGGCACCCGGCGACGTGGAGGAATTCAGCGCGGCCGACAACGCCTGGATGATGGTCTCCTCGGCACTGGTGCTGATGATGACATTGCCGGGGCTGGCGTTGTTCTATGGTGGTCTGGTGCGCAAGAAGAACGTGCTGTCCGTGATGATGCAGTGCACGTTTCTGGCCGGAATGATGTCAGTGATCTGGGCCTTGTGGGGATACAGCTTGGCGTTCGACTCGGAATCCGAACTGTTGGGCGGCTTCTGTGGCGGGTTCAATCACGTGTTCCTGCGAGGGGTGATTCCGTATTGGGACGCGTCGTCCAGCCGGGCAGTGGTACCGCATGGAAGCATTGCGGACTCGGTGTTCATGGTCTTCCAGATGATGTTCTTCATCATCACGCCCGCGTTGATCTGCGGCGCGTATGCAGAACGAATGAAGTTCAGCACGATGTGCGTGTTTTCGGCGCTGTGGGGGACGTTCGTGTATTGCCCGATCGCACACTGGGTGTGGTCTCCGTCCGGGTGGCTTTGCGAGGCGAACCCGAATGCCTGGTTTCGGGCTTATGACTTTGCCGGCGGGACGGTCGTGCACATCAGCTCGGGTGTGTCCGCTCTGGTCTGTGCCCTGATGCTGGGCAAACGCCTGGGCTTCGGCCAGGAACCGATGCCGCCGCACAATCTGACATACACCTGCGTCGGGGCAGGTCTGCTATGGGTCGGCTGGTTCGGATTCAACGCGGGCAGTGCCGGCGGGGCGGGATTTGCCGCGGCCAATGCATTCGTCGCAACACACCTGGCCGCCGCCGCCGGAGTGCTGGGTTGGTCGGTGGCCGAATGGGTCAAGCACGGCCGCCCGAGCATCCTGGGGGCCTGTTCGGGAGCCGTCGCGGGTCTGGTTTGCATCACTCCCGCCAGCGGCACCGTGACGCCGATCTCCGGGATCGTGATGGGATTCATCGCCGGACTGGTCTGTTACTGGGCGTGCACGACGCTCAAGAACACCTTCGGCTATGACGACTCGCTGGACGCGTTCGGAGTGCACGGGGTCGGCGGCACGGTGGGAGCCCTGTTGACGGGAGTGTTCGCCACCCGCGCCGTCGCGGACACCGGCGGTCAGCCCGCCGGTTTGCTGGAAGGCAACGCGTACCAGATGGTGCCCCAGTTCGTCAGCGTCATGGCTGCCGCGGCACTGGCGGTGGTGGGGACTTTCGTTATTCTGAAGGTCCTGGATGCGACGATGGGCCTGCGGGTCAGCCAGGACGACGAAATCCGCGGACTGGATCTGTCGCAGCACAACGAAGAGGGCTATATCTTCCTGTGAGGCTGCGGCCATGACGTTGCCGTGCCGGGCGGGTGGACGACGGCCGGTCCGGATACGGACCGTCACGCGGCCCCTGCCCCGCGCCGAACCGATGCCTGTTGCCGGGAGAGTGAAACCGTGAAGAAGATCGAAGCGGTGATTCGTCATTTCAAGCTGGAAGAAGTCAAGGACGCACTGACGGAAGCCGGCGTTCACGGCATGACGGTCTCGGAAGTCCGCGGCTTCGGCCGACAGAAGGGTCAGAAGGAGCACTACCGCGGTGCGGAATACAGCGTGGACTTTTTGCCGAAAGTGAAAATCGAGGTCGTCATCGCCGACGAACAGGCGGAGACGGTGATCGAAACGATTCTGCGTTCCGCCCGCACTGGACAGATCGGGGACGGCAAGATCTTCGTTTCGCACGTGGAGCACATGTATCGGATCCGTACGGGCGACATCGACGAGGCGGCGCTGTGAACGAGCGGCGGTCCGGAGATTCCGAAACCAGCGGCCCTCTCGGAAGTCTGCCGCCACGCGACGGCTGGCTGTGACTTCCCGACGACGACCGGCGGCTGCGCCGGCGAACACAAATCGATGGCCGATGCGCACAGCCGCAATGAGAGCATCGCCGGCCGAGAGCACAAGACCCTGCCGAACGGCACACCACAGTCTGATTCGGCAAGACGGTCGTCAGCGAAAAGGACGAAGCGATGAAGAAGGTCGAAGCGGTCATCCGGCACTACAAGCTCGAAGAAGTCAAAGCTGCGCTGACCGAAGCTGGCATCCACGGCATGACGGTGACCGAAGTCCGCGGCTTCGGCCGGCAGCGCGGGCACAAGGAACAGTACCGCGGCACCGAGTACACGGTCGATTTTCTGCCCAAGGTGAAAATCGAAGTGGTGGTGGGCGACGAGCAGGTACAGACGGCCGTCGACAGGATCATGAACGCCGCCCGCACCGGCCAGATCGGCGACGGCAAGATCTTCGTGCTGCCGCTGGAGGAAGCCATCCGCATCCGCACCGGTGAGCACGGTACGGAAGCCCTCTGAAAAACGCCCCGCGCATTCGGGCCCCAAGCCGCTCGGTGGACATCGGCACCGTCCGCCTGGTCCTCGTGCTCTGGCACGCAGACCACGGCGGACGGTTCGCTTGACGGCGATCGGTGCCATCATCCTCGCGGCCGCGCGGCTGATCTTGCCAGGCCGACCATACACGGCACAATCGAACCGGGCGCTCGCCGAGAAGCGGAACGCAGCGAAGGAATGATCGGGCGATGACCGAACTGCGTGAACAGACCCGAACGCGCCGCGAACAATTGCGGCAGGCGCGGGAGCGGGCGCTGCGATTGTTGCAGGGAGGAGCGACCAGTCTCCAGGCAGCTGCGGCGATGACCGAAGCCGTCGAGTCGCTGCTGCGGCAAATGATCGATGACGTGCTGACCGTTTCGCCGGAGGTGGACGAGAAACGATTGGCAGCGTTTCTGGCGGTGGTGGCAGTCGGCGGAACGGGACGCGGCGACATGGCGCCGTTTTCCGATCTGGATCTGCTGCTGCTGCGTCGCGGTCCGCTCCCGAAGGACATCGAACGCTGGGTCGATCGGCTGATCCCTTACGTTTACGACGTGTTCATGTACGCCGGACACGCCGTGCGCAGCGTGGAAGAGTGCCTGGCGATGGCCGAAGCCCACACCGAGGTGGCGACGGGATTGATCGATGCCCGGTGCCTGTGGGGCAGGGAGCGCGAAGTCCAGCGGATGCACGAACTGCTCCGCCGTCACTGCCGCCGCCGATACCGCGAGTTCGTCGAGCGCGTAGTGGCCGAACGGACCACGGAGTCCGGACCGCTGGGCATGACGGCGCAGCAGCTCGAACCCGATCTGAAGTGTTCCGCCGGCGGCCTCCGCGACGCCCACCTGATCCGCTGGATCGCATTCGCCCGGCACGGCACCACGGACATCGACACGCTCCGGCTGAAGGGAGTGCTGGGCCGCACGGACGCCCGTCGGCTGGTGACCTGTTACGAGTACCTGCTGCGATTGCGTTTCGAACTGCATGCCCGGCACGGCAAGCCGCACGACGTGCTGACCCGTGAGGATCAGCAGTGGATCGCCGCCGCCCGCGGCTTCCGCAACACCCCCGCTCGCAGCGACGTCGAACAGTTCATGCAGGAGTACTTCCAGCACAGCATGGAACTCGCCGAATTGGCGCGACGGTTCGTGTCCGTCAATCGGCCCGTTCCGTGGCGTGTCCGCACGCGCCGGGCGTTCTGGTCGCGCCGCGTTGGAGCGGCGTTCCTGATCCGCCCCGACCAACTGGACGTCGTGCGTCGTCGTCTGCCGGCGGTCTGCAGCGATCTGAACGGCCTCCTCAGAATCTACGATACGGCGGCCGCCTTTCAGGTGCCGCCGGCTCCGCTGCTGGAAGAGCGGATCAAGCAGTCGGTCGCGTCGCTGCCCGAGCGTCCGCCGACTTCCGACGAGTCGCGGCGGTTCCTCCGCATCCTGTCCTTTCCCGGTCGTCAGGGGCAGATACTCCGCAGCATGTACAGCACGGGTACGCTGGAACGCGTGTTGCCGGAATTCCGCCGGATCCGCTGTCTGCTGCAGGTCAGTCACTATCATCGCTTCACGGTGGACGAACACACGCTCCGCGTGCTCGAAGCCGCCGACGAGCTGCTGCAGGACACCGGTTCGCTGGGCAGCGTCTACCGTTCGATCCGCCACAAGGAACTGCTGCATCTGGCCATGCTGCTGCATGACATCGGCAAGGGTGAAAGCGAAGACCATTGCGTGGTCGGCGAGCGGATCGCGCACGATGTCGCCCGGCGGATGCAACTGCGCGACGCCCAACGCGAGCTGCTGGCGACACTCGTCCGTCACCACCTGTTGATGGCCGACGTGGCCTTCCGGCAGGACATCCAGGATCCTTCGGTGCTGCAATCCTTCGCACGCATTCTGGGCAGCCCGGAAGCGCTGCGCATGCTGTATGTGCTGACTGCCGCGGATCTGATCGGCGTCGGTCCGCACGCATGGACGAAGTGGAAAGCCGAACTCCTGGAGAACCTGTTCGAAAACGCTATGGTCGTGCTCAGCGGCATGCACAGCCGTTTCTACTGGGAACAGCGGCTGCATCGTGTGACCGAGCAGGTCCGGACGGCGTTCCTGGAACGCACGGCCACGGAATGTCCCCCGGAAACGGCGCTGGCGTTCCTCGAAAAAGAGCTGCCCGAATTGTCGCCGAACTACCTGATGAACACGCCGCCCGAGCGGATCGCGGCGGACCTCGCCGAAATCCGCACGCTCCAACGCGGCGAGATCCGCGTGATCGTCACCGCCTCGCCGGAAACGCAAACGATCGAATACCGCGTGATCACCGACGTCGACTTCAGCGAAGGCTGTTCGCACCGCATCGCCGGAGCCCTGACCGCGCTGTCCAACGAAATCCTCTCGGCCCAGATCACAACGACCCGCCACGGCAAAGTCATCGACAGCTTTCGCGTGCGCGATGTCGATGCGCCCGACGGCCACATCCCCGAGCATCGCCGTCGGCAGGTCGTCGAGTGCATCGAACGCGTGGTTCGCCGCGAGGTGCCCGTGGAGGAACTCTTCCGTCGCTTCCAGCGGTTCGGTCGCGGTGCGACACCTCCCGTCGCCGCGCCACAGCCGACACGAGTGGTCGTCGATGCCGACTCCGCGGAACTGTGCACGGTCGTCACCGTCTTCGCCCACGACCGCCCCGGCCTGCTGTACACGATCTGCCGCGCGGCCTTCGACCTGGGCATCTCGATACAATTGGCCAAGATCGCCACCAGCATCGACCAGGTCGCCGACGTGTTCTACGTCACCGACCTGCAGGGACGCAAAATCACCGATCCGGAACGGCTGCAAGAGATTCGGCAGACGCTCACCGACCGGTTGACCGAGTTCGAGCTGAAAGGTTACAAGCAGTTTCAGCGACCAACGGCGCTGGGGACCACCGGACGCTGAGCCTCCCCGCCACAGGTTGCCGCGACGGCTTCCCGAGGCTGTCTGCGCAGGTGGACTTCGTACGTCCGTCGCGTCCGCCGGACACGAACGCCGTGAGTTCCCGAGGACCGCCTTCCCGCCGAGCCCGTCACCGATGAACCGCACACCTTCCCACAACACCGGCGCAATGCGCCGCCTGCCACGGTTGTTGGGCTGTCTGGCCGCCGTGCTTGCCACAGCCGCGAGAACCGACGGAGAGGATGCTTCGGCCATCACCCTGCCGAACATCCTGATCGTCTACGCGGACGACCTCGGATATGGTGACCTGTCGTGCTACAACCCCCGTGCCGCCTACCGTACGCCCAACATCGATCGGCTGGCCCGCGAAGGCCTGCGATTCACCGACGCACACAGCCCCTGCACGATCTGCTCGCCATCTCGCTACGGACTGTACACGGGAAACCTCGTCTGTCGTACGGGAAGGCGTCCGGTCGCTTTCGAAGGCCCGGGCGGTCCCAGCTACATTCGTCCCGGTGAGCTGACCATCGCCCGCATCGTCAAGGCGAAGGGATATCGCACAGCGGTTTTCGGGAAGTGGCACGTGGGGCTCACCTGGTTCGATTCCCGGGGACGGCGACTGCAGGGCGGTTTTCGCAACGCCTTGTTGATCGACTACGAAAAGAGCACGCCACTGATCGACGGCCCCAATGCGCACGGTTTCGACGAGTCGTTCGTCACGCCGAACTGCCCCACCACCGATCCGCTGTACGTGTACATCGAAAACGGACGCGTGCCGGTCCCCGCCAGCCGACGCCACCGCCGCGACACGCTGCCCAATCCCGGCGGCAAATGGCGTTGGGACAACGACGAAGGTTGGATGGCCCCCGGTTACCGCTTCGTGGATGCCGACCTGTT
Source organism: Planctomycetota bacterium (assembly GCA_003696385.1). Lineage (GTDB taxonomy): Bacteria > Planctomycetota > Planctomycetia > Planctomycetales > Planctomycetaceae > J052. Next base: position 6,821 of record RFHO01000200.1, read on the forward strand.
GTTCCATGAAAAGACCGAGCAGTTCATCCGCGAGCATCGGCAGCGGTTTCCCGACCGACCGTTCTTCGTCGTGCTGAGCACACAAATCAGTCATGCCCCCGTGCTGCCGGCTCCCGCATTCCGCGGAATCACCGACGCCGGCCCCCGGGGCGATTTCGTCCGCGAACTGGACGAACTGGTCGGACGCCTGTCCCGCCTGTTGAAGGAGCTGGGAATCGACCGCAACACGTTGTTCGTGTTCAACTCCGACAACGGCCCGGAGACGTTGCACACCGTGTGGATGCGCCAGGACCATGGCCACGACCCGGCGGGCGGCTGGCGGGGCATGAAGCGGGACGGCTGGGAAGGCGGTCACCGCGTCCCGCTGATCGTGCGATGGCCGGCCGTCGTTCCGCCCGGTCGTGTCTCCGCCCAGCTGACCAACACCACCGACCTGACCGCCACGATCGCCTCGATCGTCGGCTACCCGCTGCCCGACGACGCCGCCGTGGACAGCTACGACATGCTCCCGGTCTGGCTGGGCGTGCAGAACGAAGCCGACCCCGTCCGCCCCTACATGCTCACCCAGAGCTTTCGCGGCGAATTCCAGCTGCGCGTAGGGCACTGGAAGTATCTGGACCATCGAGGTTCCGGCGGCAACGACTATTCCAAGGGGCCCCTGAGCCGCTATGCGATTCCCGACGAAGCACCGGACGCACCCGCCCAGCTGTACGATCTGCGAAACGACCCCGGTGAACGGCACAATCTGTATTTCGCACGACCCGAACGCCGCGACCAGATGCAGCGACTGCTGCAGCGGTTGGCTGCCCGCAATGGCCGAACCGCACCGCGGGAACGCAAACCGCTGGGCCTCGACGGCATACGGCGGCTGATTCGAACGCGGCGCGACGAACCGTCCGCCCGGACACCACGGACCGGCGATTGACCCGCGGCGGCCCATCCACCACCACTCATCCGCGCACGGCGGGCCGCGCGCCGCCGTCCGCCGAGGCGGCCGCGTCAGGAGTTTCCGCGCGCGTTCGCAGCTCCGGTGGGATCTGCACAGGTTCGATGCGTACGCGGTGGATCCGGCGATCGTCGGCCGATTCCACGACCAGCGTCACCCCGCCGTGTCGCAGCGTTTCGCCCGCCTTCGGCACGTGGCCCAGTTGCGAGAATACGAAGCCACCCACCGTCTCGTAATCGTCGTCTTCCGGCAGCTTCAGCCCGAACAGTTCGTTCAGTTCGTCCAGATGCATGCGGGCATCGACCACCACCGCCGCGTCCCCGACGATCGAATACGGTTCCCCGGCCGCCGCTTCCTCCTCGTCGTATTCGTCGCGGATCTCGCCGACGATCTCTTCCAGCACATCCTCGAGCGTCACGATCCCCGCCACACCGCCGTATTCGTCCACCACGACGGCCATGTGAACGCGACGGGAACGCATTTCTTCCAACAGCACGGGAATCGCCGCCGTCTCCGGTATGAAGAACGGCGGCCGCATCACCTCCTCCATCGGTGGTGCATCGGGAACGATCCGCGAGTGCCGCAGCAGATCCTTCGCATAAATGATCCCCTGAACATCGTCGATCGACTCACCGCAGACCGGGATTCGGGAATGCCCCGAGTCGATCAGCACCCGCCGCACCTCTTCCAGAGTCGCCCGATCGCGGACGAACACCATTTCGGTCCGCGGCGTCATGACCGCCGCGACGTCATCCGAATGCAGCTCCACCACACGCTCGATGATCGACTGCGCACTGCGCGGCAACAGCCCGCGTTCCCGGCTCACCTCCGCAACCGCCTTCAGCTCTTCCTCCAATGCCACCATCGGCTCATCCGACGGCACCGGAAGCCCCGCCAACCGATGGACGAGCACATCGAATCGGCGAGCGACCGCGCAGACCGGCCCCATGATCCACAACACCAACCGCACCAGCGGCCACCACCGAATCAACAGCCGCTCACCGCACATCCGCGCGATGGTCCACGGCAGCACGACACCCGCCAGCCACAACACTCCCACACCCGCCACCCACCACGCCACGTACCCCTGCCAGAAAAGTGCACCAGTGCCCGCCCGATTCCGCCAGCCAAGGTAGACCGCCGCTGCGATCCCCGCCGCCAGCGCCAACAGCCGGGCCGCCTCCAGGGCCAACAGCGCAGCATGTCGCTGTACGAGGATTTCGGCAGCCAGCCCGGAATCGCCCCGATCACGGGCGCCTTCGACCAGCTTGCGCCGCGAAAAACGCCGCAGCGCAAACACCGGCAGCGTCAGCACGAACCACCCCACCACCCCACACACGGCCATCGCATAGCAACACGCGATCGCCACCGCCGGGGTTTCCGGATCCGTCATCGCGTGCCTTCTCCATCCGTCTGGGCGGCTCGCCCGGAGGCTTCGGGCCAAGCCACCTGCAGCCGTTCCAGCGCGCGCCGCTCCAGCCTGCGCATCGCCGCCCGCTCCCGTTCGGTCCGATCATCCAGTCCGCACACGTGCCACATCCCATGCACGACGTACAGCAGCAATTCGTCTTCCGGCCTCCAGCCGAACTCGGCGGCTCGCTCCGCCGCCATCTGGCCGCTGACGATGATCTCGCCTTCCACGGCACAGCCACGGGCCGGAACATCCGCGACGGCCTCGTCACCGGACCCCCGCATCCCTTCAGCCGGACCGACCGGATGCGTCGCGTACGTGAAGCTGATCACGTCCGTGGGATGGTCGTGCCCCAGAAACCGCCGGTTCAAGTCGTGGATCCGCGCATTGTCCACCACGGCCACGCTGATTTCGGCGGAAGCCACACCGGCCAACCGGCACACCGTTCGTACGGCTTCCGCCAGCCGCGCAGCAGGAAGCCGCACGAAACGCTGGCCGTCGAGCACCTCCACAGAAATGGGATCGGCGTGGGAAGAAGGTGGCGGGCGTTCGCTCTCAGCGGCGGACCCACCGGAATCGGTCTCACCGTCGCGAGAGCCGCAGGAGTGGTGTCGAGAATAGCCATCCATTTTCGTTTGCGCCGCCGATCTCGCGGGCAGCATGCGTCAACATCGTCCAACCACGGTGCAGCCGACTCAGTCTATCGCGCCGGGACCACCGCGTCCAAACTCTAGCACCGCGCCGGTGTCTTGCAATCCTGCCACGACGATTCCAATCGGCCGATTTCCGGCACCCACTGCGGCTTCATCCCAGCGTCACCCGCTCTTCCGGAAACTGGTAGATCGCCCGCCGCCGCGGCGCCGGCAACGTCATCAACAATGTCAACGGCCCGACCCGCCCGACGAACATCGTGAGAATCAACACGTACTGCGATTGCGGCTTCAGCGAGGCCGTGATCCCCGTCGAGACCCCCACCGTGCCGAACGCGCTGGTCACCTCGTACAACTGATCCAGAAAGCCGGCCGGCGCCGCTTCGAACAGAACCACCAGGATCGCCGACGTCATCAACGCCATCAGCCCCAGCGTCATCAGAGTCAATGCACCGCGGACCTGCCGGTCCGGAAGCGTCCGGCGATGGCATTCCACCACCGTCCGGCCCCGCAGCGTGGAAACGATCGCCAACACCGCTACGGCAAAGACGGTCGTCTTCACCCCTCCACCCGTCGAACCGGGTGAGGCGCCGATGAACATCAGCCCGATCGCCAGCAGCTTCGTCGCCGGGCCCAACTGCGCATGATCGACCGTGTTGAATCCGGCCGTGCGGAATGTCACCGACTGAAAAAACGCCTCCGCCAGTCGCTGTCCGAACGGTCGGTGCGCAAACGTCGGCGAACCGACCGATTCCAGAATGAAATACGCCAGCGTCCCCCCGACCAGCAACACCGCCGTCGTCAGCAACACCAGCCGGGAATTCAGGCTGAGCCGCGCCGGCCGTTCCAATTCCTCGATCGGAACCCGGCGTGAGCGCTCCCAGCCGAGCCATCTCAGCGATTCCCGGTACCACTTCACAAACAGCTCCGAAAGGTTCTGCAGCACCGGAAACCCCAACCCACCCACGATGATCAGAAGCGGAACCAGAAACACCACCTGCGGCCGATACGCCATGTCCACGAAACTGTTCTCGGTCAGCGAGAACCCGGCGTTGCAGAACGCGCTGACCGAATGGAACACCGAATAGAAAGCCCGCTTCGACCATGGCCATTCCGCCGGCCACAATCCCCACAGGCCTAGCGCCCCAAGCAGTTCGATGACGACCACGAACCGCCCGATCGTCAGCAGCGTGCGGCGAAACTCCCCGGGACTCTGCAAGTCGAACAGGGTGTGCAGCTGCTGAGCCTCCCGCAACTGCAAATGCCGGCCCGCCAGCATCGCAAACACGACGCTCCACGTCATGATCCCCAGACCGCCGATCTGAAACAGCAGCAGAATCACCATCTGCCCGACCGGGCTCCAGTAGGGTGACTCACCCCCCGTCGGCACGACGATCAGTCCCGTTACACAACTGGCACTGGTGGCCGTGAACAACGCGATCCGGAAGCGTTCCCCGAGCGGTACCGGCGGCTTCTCCGCGGCGATCGCCCGTGGCAACATCAACAGAGACGTACCGATGGCAATCAAGACCAGGAAACTGCCTGCAAAGACGACGGCCGCGTTCCGCCCCTCCGCCACCACGTGCCGCACCAGGGCCCCCAGCGCCGCCGCCGCACGGAACACCACAGCCAGTTCGACGCCCACCCCCAGCGCCCGGGCCGCCTCCAATCCGCGGCCGGCCAGCACACCACCGACCACCGCGGCCACGATCGCCGCGGCCCCCAGCATCGCCGTCACAGTCGCGGCCCGTTCCCGCTGCAGTACGACGCCTTCCTCCCGATATAGCCGCAATCGCCACAACAGCGTCGCCAGCATCGCACCCCACAGCACCACCGCCAACACCGTCAACTCGACGTCCACGTCCAGTGGTAGCTCCCGCACCCCCTGGTGCACAATCGTCAGCACCACGCCAATCACCAGACACACGCGGTCGATCACCAGCGTGGCCCAATGCCGTCGCGGCGGAGGTGCTTCCAGCGTGATCGGCTGGATCTCTTCCGGCGGCGATCCGTTCGACTGCAAACTCATTGCGACGACAGCTCTGCTCGCTTCCAGGCGATCACTTCGTCGAGAATTTCGTCGATCTTCCGCGAAGGCACCCACCCCAACGTGGCCCGAAGACGCCCCAGGTCCGGTATGCGACGCCGAACGTCCTCGAAATCGTGACCGTACGCTTCCGCATAGGGCACGTATCGGATCGGCACCTCGCAGCCCGTCCGGGCGATCACCCGCTCCGCCAGTTCGCGAATCGACACCGGCTGGTCACTGCCGATGTTGAAAACCGCGCCGATGGCGTCCGGTCGTTCCATCAGGCCGATCACCGCTTCCACCACTTCGCGGACATCCGCAAAGCACCGCACCTGGCCGCCGTCGTCATACACCGTCAGCGGCTCGCCACGCAGCGCCTGCTCGACAAACCGCGGAACGACCATCCCATAGTGCCCCACCTGCCGCGGGCCGATCACGTTGAAGAATCTTCCGATCACCACCGGCAATCCGTGCGTCTGGTGATACGCCAGCGCCAGAAACTCGTCGATCGCCTTCGAACACCCATACGCCCACCGCGGCTTGGTCGTCGGCCCAAAGACCAGGTCGTCCCCCTCCTGCCAGATCTCCTTGGCGTTCTTCCCGTACACCTCGCTGGTCGATGCCAAGAACACCCGCTGTCCACCGTAAATCGCCAGACGCAACAACGCCTCGGTCGGATAGATATTCGTCTCGATCGTCCGCGCCGGTTGGTCCGCCACCAGCCGCACGCCGACCGCCGCCGCAAAGTGAAAGATGACGTCCGTCCCGGGCACCACGTCCGCCAGCAACACCGGATCCGTGATCGACCCCTGACGAAACGTCACACGCGGGTCGCCGAGCAGATGCTCGATGTTCGCACGCCTCCCTGTCGACAGATCGTCCAGCAGGACGACTTCATGGCCCAATGCGAGCAGTCGCTCGGCCAGATGACTGCCGATGAAGCCCGCGCCCCCGGTCACCAGACAGCGCTGCATCGATCACGTCCCAATTGACTCAACACGACGGCCCGGACCGCATCGTCTCCGCCACCTCCGAACGGCGACACCGCCGACGTCCCCACCGCCGGCCGCCGCCCCGCTGGCGCAACGCAGCACTCTACACAAAAGCAGCCGACGTGTCTTGCACCACTCTGGATCGGCCGCGAACCGCTCCTTCGCCCACCCTGCTCGATGTTCAGCATATTCGACACAACCCTTACA
>RFHO01000201.1 GCA_003696385.1 Planctomycetota bacterium
GGATGTTCGACGTTCGAGCAGAGCTGGCAGTCCTGTTGCCTGTACGACAACCCGGCGGATCGTGTGGCGGGTTGTTGGCAGGGAGGGTGGCACAGCGAGGTGAACGGTCACCAGGGGACGTTGCGGGCGATCATCGAGCGGGAGGCGGAAGGGCGCTACCGAGCCCGCTTCAAGGCGACGTTCTGGCGGTTCTTCCCGTTCGAATTCGAGATGCCGCTGACGGTGACGCCGACTCAGGGCGGTTACGCGTTTGCAGGAGAGGCCGATTTGGGGCTCCTGGCGGGAGGCGTCTTTTCCTATTCCGGTTCGATCCGCGGTGATACGTTCATGGCCACGTATCAGTCACACAAGGATCAGGGGACGTTCTGGATGGAGCGGGTCTCCGCGGCTCCGGGCGGTGAACCCGACGAGGTTGCGGAGCCGGCGCCCGCGGATGCGTCCGCGGCAGCCAACGCACCGCTTATCCTTTCGGCGCCGGTGACCAGTCGACCTCCGGCCGTGGAACCTCCCGCGGCGCCGGCGGCTTCGGAAGGGCCGCCCGTTCCGGATGAGCCGGGGGTGCGGTGAACGGCGCGGCCGCGGGACAATCCGGCGTTTGCGGAAGCGTACGATGGCCTGTTTGGAGCCGGAAGTCGTCCCCGTGATCGACGTCATGGGGGGCGCGGTTGTCCGTGCAGCGCGCGGTCAACGGTCGCGGTACCAGCCACTGAAGAGCTGCTGGACGCCCAGCAGCGATCCGTGCGATGTCGCTCGCGCACTGCGCGACCGCTACGGTTTTCGAACGCTGTACGTCGCCGACCTGGACGCCATACAAGCTCGGCACCGGGGAGGGCGGCCGGCGCCCGACGACCGGTTGCTCCGCCGGCTGACGGCCGATGGTTGGGCGGTGTGGCTGGATGCGGGAATCACCGGTCGGGAAGAGGCCGAACGCATCGCGGAATGCGGGGCCACGCCGGTGGTGGGCCTGGAGACATTACCGTCGTGGTCGGTGTTGTCGGATATCGTTCGTTGTTTGGGGGCGCGGATGATCTTCAGCGTCGATCTGTACCGGGGGCGGCCGGTGCGGGTGCCCGCGATGCAAGATGCGCCGTCGTCGAGTGCCGACCACCGCGCGGGGCCGTCGCCGGGGGATGACCGTCCCACAGCCGACGCGCCGGGTTGGCGGGACGTCGTTTTCAGGGCGGTTGCGGAGGGCGTGCGGCGGTTCATTGTGCTGGATCTGTACCTGGTCGGCAGTGGGGAGGGGCCGGTTGCCGCACGGTATGTCGGCGACCCGGCCTTTGCGCAGATCGGCGAACGCGTCCAGCGGATCACCGGGGGCGGCGTCCGCAACTGGGACGACTGCCGGAGTTTGCTGGCGGCCGGGGCCGATACGGTTCTGGTGGCTTCGGCGCTGCACGACGGTCGCATGATGCCCGAAGCGATGCCCCGGGGCGTCCGCCGTGATTGCGGACATTCGTGAACGGTTTGCGCAGGACCGCACCGCAGTGGATGGTGAACTGTGTCGTTGGCGCCGCCGGCGGGCGGCCACGAGGCGTGGCCCGCGCACAGGACGGCGGGTTTTGCGCTGCTCTGCGCACGGGACGAGCCTTCGGGGTATCGCTCGCATGACGGCGCCGCGACACGGCGGCCGGTCGGGCCGGCGTCCCGCGGAGTGATCACAGCTCCGGCGGTACCCATTCCGGGATGCCGGTGCGGGCCTTCTGCTTTTTGTACAGCACGTGGAACGGCCGCACGGGTGAGAGCGGGACGTTTTCGTTCACCATCATCGGCCGTGTTTTCTTCCACCAGTCTTCGTAGTACGCGCGCATCGCGGCCACGACGTCCGGATGTTTGTCGATGACGTTGGTCTTCTGGCCGGGATCGGCCAGCATGTCGTAAAGCTCGGTGTTGTTCACGAAGCGAAACCGCTGATTACGGACGGCGAAGCGTTTCCACTGGTAATCGTCGGGATCGGCCCCTTTGGGCCAGCGTCCGACGTGAGTGACCAGGTATCTGTCCGGCCAGTCGGCGTTGGGGTTTTCGATCAATGGCAGGAGACTGCGCCCTTCGACCTGGTTCTCGGGCAGCGGTGCCCCGGCCAGGTCGGCGAGCGTCGGCAGGACGTCGATATGCGCAGCGACGATGTCGATGTCGCGTCCGGGGCGGATCTTTCCGTCCCAGCGGATGAAAAACGGCACGCGAACGCCGCCTTCATCGGGGCTGCCTTTCATACCTTTCATGCCGGCGTTGTAGCAACGCAGGGGCGTGCCGTCTTCACGGTGTCCCAGCACGGTACCGGGTCGGCCGGCTCCTCCGGCGGTCGTGCCGTTGTCCGACAGAAAGACGATCACGGTGTTCTCGAGCAGTCCCCAGCGCTGCATGTATTGCAGGAACCGTCCGATGTTCCAGTCGATGTTTTCGACCATCCCGTAGAAGCCGCAGTGGTTCTCCTTGAAGCCCCACTTGCGGAAGCGGGCCTTGTATTGCTCGGGTGCGTGAAACGGGCCGTGCGGGGCATTGGTCGCGATGTACGCGAAGAACGGCCGCTTCCGATCCTTGACCTTTTTGATCCACCCCAGCGCTGCGGTGAAGAAAACGTCGGTACAGAAGCCGCGCGTCCTGACGAACCGTCCGTTGTGCCGGATCACGGGGTCGAAGTACGAGTTGCCCGGGGCGTCCGCACAGCTGCAGTTGTAGGCTTGGCCGATGCCGCCGGCCCCATGGATGAACACTTCGTCGAAGCCGCGGTTGTGTGGCTGATAGGGCTCTTCGTCGCCCAGGTGCCACTTGCCGAAGATGGCGGAGGTGTAACCGGCCTTGGCCAGCACCTGTGGCAATGTCACGGCGTCGAGCGTCAGCCGCTCACGTTCCAGAATCGTGTGCGTGACGCCATTGCGCATCGGATGCCGGCCGGTCATCAGCGCCGAACGCGTGGGGGAGCAGGTGGGGCTGACGAGGAAACGGGTGAATCGCAGGCTGGCGTCGTAGAGTCGGTCGAGATTGGGCGTGCGGATCCACGGATGACCATGCCGACCGATCGGGCCGTAGCCCTGGTCGTCGGTCATGATCAGCACGATGTTGGGCCGTGTCCCGGAAAGCTTGCCGGCGGCCGTGGGGCGTATGGCACACAGACAAAGCAAAACCAGGGCGGCGGTGATGCACGTGATGCGCCGCAGATGGCCGTGGTGATTCATCATGTTGCTCCTGTTTGTGGTACCGATGCGAACGGGCCCGGTGGGTGTGGCCGGCACGGTTCCCGCCCGGTCAGAATCCGGGCGAGCTTCCCGAAGGCCGACTGGGCGCGGGCTGCACACGTTTGACCGGAGCCGTCTCCGGTGCGGGTTGCGGTGCGCCCGTGATCGACCGTCGCCGGGCGGCATAGCGGATTGGGAAGGACGGCCAGATCTCGTTGGGATACGGTCGTTGTGGATCACCCAGCCGCACGCGAGGGCCGTCGAAAATCCGCGGTGGCGACTGATTGAGCGACTTTTCGGTTACATAGTGCACGAAACCGAGCCACTGCCGGTCCGGCGCGGCGAGGTCGAAGAAATTGGCCCGTTGAGGTACGAAGCCGAGAAACCCTTCGGGCAACGGCGCCGTGTGGTAGGCGGTCAGCAGAAAGGCCATGGTGACGTAGCCCGTCAGTAGCGCCGCGGTCCACCGCCCCAGTTCGAAGACGGCCGAACGCATATAGACGAATTCCGGCGTCAGGTACACCGTCGCCGAACGGAGGGCCCAGACGAAAAAAGCGAACAGGCCGATCAGGCAGATGGGATCCCAGCGCTCCGCCCATCCCCGCGAGGCGGCGATGTTGTTGGTGCAGAACTCCGCCAGCGGTTCGAAGAAATTCATCGCCAACAGCCCCGCCAGAATCACGCACAGGCAGTCCAGTCCCGCTCCCAAGGGCCCTTCCGATGCGACCGACCAGGTCACCACCACCAGGACAAGCAGGCAGAGAAAATCAATCCACATGGTCGCCGTGGCCTTGCAATGTTCGAAGCACAGTGAAGCGGGGGCGGGCCGCCGGATGCCCGGCACAGGGCCGGGCATCCGTCATTGCGTCGGTTTCACGACCCGTCGCAGCTCCTCCAGCGACGTGATTCCGCGAACGACCAGCCGCAATCCTTCCTCGTACATGTACAACATGCCGTTCTTGCGGGCTTCGGCCTTCAGGACGGTGACGCCCGCCTTCTCGCGGATCAGGTCTCGGATCCGATCATTGACGTTAAGCAGCTCGAACACGCCGATCCGACCGCGATAGCCCAAGCCTCCGCAGGAAGGGCAGGCATGGTTCGGTGTTTCGGGCGGGTGAAACAGCCGCCGCACCTTGTGCGCCGGCAGATTCACCTGCCGCAGGAATTGCGGATCCGGCTTGTAGGGCACGCGGCAGACCGGGCACAACCGTCGGACCAGCCGCTGCGCCAGTATTCCACTGAGCGAACTGGACAGCATGTACGGTTCCACGTCCAGGTCCAGCATCCGGTACACGGCCGTGATGGCGTCGTTGGCATGCACGGTGGAAAAGACCATATGGCCGGTATTGGCCGCCTGGCAGGCGATCCGGGCCGTTTCGGGATCGCGGATTTCGCCGACCATCACCACGTCCGGATCCTGCCGCAGCACGCTCCGCAGGGAGGCCGCGAAGGTCTGCCCCGATCTCGTGTTGATCTCGATCTGTGTGACACCGTCGATTTTGTACTCGATCGGATCTTCGATCGTGATGATGTTGTACTGGTAGATGTCCAAGGCGTTGATGCAGGCGTACAGAGTGGTGGACTTGCCGGCTCCGGTGGGGCCGCACACCAGCAACAGTCCGTGTGGCTGCTGCACGATCGCTTCGAGCTGTTCCTTCAGTTGTTTGCGCAGTCCCAGGTCGTCCAGCCGGCTGACGGACTGTGACTGGTCGAGGATTCGCAGGCTCAGCTTCTGTCCCATCCGCGTGCCCTGCGTGGCGACGCGAAAGTCGATTTCGCGACCTTCGCAGATGGCGCGAAAGCTTCCGTCCTGCGGCCGCCGTTTCTCGGTGATGTCCATTGCCGCCAGGACCTTGAAGATGTTGATCACCGAGTCGCCCAGCGAGCGTTCGAACGGTTCGACGGGATACATCACGCCGTCGATCCGCATGCGCACGTTCATCAACCGGTCGGCCGGTTCCAGGTGGATGTCGGTGCAACGGCGCAGGATCGCGTCATAGACCAGTTCCTTGGCCGCCATGAAACCGCGCGAGGATTCCACCTGTCGCGACCGATCCGGGTCGAGCTTGCTGTCCTGTTTGCCGATGAAGCGGATGTCCGGTCCGCTCAGCGTACCGGTTCCCTTGCCGCGGCCGATGTCGATGCCCAGCCGCGCCAGTGTGCGGACCAACACCCGGTGCAGGTGCGCTCGCGTGAGGACCTTGGCCGAATCGGGAACCCGTGCGTTCCGTTCGCGGATGTACAGCCACAGCGGAACGGCCTGCGCCGGCACCAGCACGAGCAACAGGAGGCCGAAATGCGGCATGCACAGCGCGGTCACGAACCCGCCGAACGGCACGGCGAAAACGACGGAATTCCACGTGGCGTTTTCGATCTTCAGCGCCCGGCTGTCCGCATCCACCCACCACATCGTCCATGCCCAGCCGAGCACACTCGCCAGTAACAGCGCGAACTTCGGCAGGCTGAGATAGAAGCCGATCTGCGGAAGCTGTCGGCTTTCCGGATCGGGAATGTAGTTCCCGCGTGCGAATCCGCGGGGCAGCGGCGGGTAC
>RFHO01000202.1 GCA_003696385.1 Planctomycetota bacterium
CCGTGGCCCACTGGTCGTGATTCAAAAACGGGCAACCAGACGAACCATCCGGCGCTCCGTCATCTGCCATGGCCCGCCATGTCCATCCTGGAGGAAATGCCGCAAACGTGCATCCGTTCACACGCGCGAACTCGCAAGCGTTTGCAAGCCGCCGCCATGGCGGCCCGACTCGAAAGCAGCGGACGATGAGTTTCGTTGGATTGGGTGGACCGAATTGTCAGCACGACCGCTCACCGCGGTGGCCGAAGCGACCTTGCGCTTCGTGCTCCAACCGCCGTCGCGGGCACGTCGCAACGAGGGAAACCCCGTGTCACGTCCGGTTCGCGGCTGGACCACGGCAAGCCGATTCGAAACCGGGTCTTGTTGAAGTCTAACCAGCGGCAAGGCGTTCGGGCAAATTGTACGGGCCGGACCGGTCGATTCCATCACCGACCAGCCCTACAAGCGACACATTCCCTACACCTGCTGGTGAAATCGGTCCAATACGGCATCGATCCGCAACGGCGCGGCGTGGCCCGCCGCCGTCCGCCGGCAAGCCACCCAGACGATGAGCACTCCACCGGAGCGGACTGCGAAGCCATGTGATTTCCGTTCCGGACACGCCATGTTCGGCCGACGAAACCGAACGGAAGGCCGAACCGATCACCGGACCTCTCACCGTGGGGCATAGCCCAGCAGTCGGCGGATCAGTCCGATCTGGCCGGCGTGCAACATTTCGTGTTGCGAACAGAACAGGAGTGATCCGAGCACCGTCGGTTCGACCGCGTACGGTTCGATCACCGGCGAATGCAGATCCTCGTCACACAACGGCTGCAGCTCGGTCAACGCCTGCTCGTGCACGCGATGCAACACCTGCAGCAACTGTTGCGGCGATGGTCGAAACGCCGCATCCGCCAGCGGCCGCGTGCCTTTGGCAAACGTCTTCAGAAACGCTCGCGGAATCAGCTCCGCATCGGCGTCGACCCGACCGCGCAGACGAAACAGCGTCAACATGTATTCGGCCATGGCCAGGTGGCCGACCTGCCAGGCGACGTGTGTCGGGCAACCTTCCGGTACACGGTACCAGTCATCGGTCTCGATACTGCCCAGCAGATCGAGCGTATAGCGGCGTGCGAACCGGATCAGTTCCAACGCGGTCCGCAGCCTCGGCGCGGCCTGCGTGGAATCCGTTTCGTGTTCAGCGGGATGCATCGCCTGAAGCTCCGACAGAGACTGTTATCACGCAGGGAAACGTCGTCGGAACGACGTACACCGTTGCGGATCGCTTCGGTGCAGCAGACCAGGATCTCCGCCCGCAAACGCGGCCGTGTCAGTCGATCTCGTCCACCGGAACGGGCCGCAGAGGACGCAGAGGTTTCGGCTTGGTCGACGGTGGTGGCGCAGGTGGCGGCGGCTGATCGCTGCAGGTGACCCGCACGCCGGGATTGATGCCCCACTGCGCACCGGCGGGGAAAGGAACCCAGCCAGCCAGAATCTTGCGCTCGGTCGCCAGCCGGCGCGCTTCCAGGTACACGTCGAAGCTGTCGCTCCACACGAGGAAACGGATGTACTGCCGCTGCGGATCGATGCGCCGGAGAAACACGCGACGAAAGTCCGCGGTACTGCGTTTCAGACGTTCCAGTGTCTCGCCGGCATTCTCGCGCGGGTGCAACTCGAACACCGGCACGCCACGGCGGACCACGACCTTCACGCGAAACCAGCGGTCGCCGATGTTCCGTTTTTCAAAGTGCTCGATCAGCCGCTTGCAGTCGACCGTCCCGGGTTTGCCCTTGCCGCGAACCAGTTCGATCTGCTTCTGTATCAGCATCCGTAACTGCGGCTCGTCGATCGGCAGAATCCGCCCGCCGCGGCACATGAACAGCACGGGCTTCGCCTTTTCGGGAGCCTTTCTTGGGTTCGGCAGATACACGACCTTCGGCGGTGGCGGAGCGTCCGGCTCCGGTGTCGCCTCGAGCAACGCTCGCAGGCGAGCCACTTCGGCCAGCTCCTGCTGGGACTGCTGCTGAAGTTTTTCGACGAGCTTCCGTTTGCTTTCGACGTCCTTGCGAAGCTTTTCCACATCGACCCGTTTGCGCCGCAACTGCTCGACCGATTCACGCAGCTTCTGCAACTGCTGCGGATCGATTTCGGGGCTCGTCCCAGCGAGCGGATCCGCCTGAATACTTTGCACCTCTGCTTGCAGCTCACGGAACCGGCGCTCGATTTCCTCCGCCCGTCGTTCCGCCTCCGCCAGCTCCTGTTCGCTGATCTCGGGAAGTTTTTCGCTGATGCGTTTGACCGCGTCACCGACGCCCAACTGAGTGACGGCCAACAGGATCACCAGGATCCCGACGACGTTGGTCATCGTGTCCAGCAGAGAATCGAGGCTGGCCCCGCCGTTGCCGCCTTGTGTGCGTCTACCCATCGCCGCCTCCAACCGGTTTGTACGCAAACGAACGCTCTCGATCCGGCGCGAACGCCTCTTCGGTCCGGACGACGTGCGTGCCCCACGGCCGTCGTCCGAATCTGCCGTCACCCTCTGCTGGGTCCGCCCCGAGCGCCCCCATCGCGCGGAATCGCCGGCCGTTGCGCCGATCCGAATCGATGCTCAACAGTCACCGGTTGCTTTCCGGACGATTCGTGTCCACAGGCACATGGACACAGCGCCGCCTACAGATCATAGAGCCGCTCGATGATCGGTACAGTGAATCGAGCCAACCTCACAGCCGCCTGTTCGGAGACCTCCTTCAGCCGCCACAGCGAACCGACGGCGCGGGGGTTCCGCCAAAGTTGCGCCGCCAGGGCCGCCCACTGTTTCGGCCCGTCGACCTCCGCCAGTCGCACGACTTCTTCCGGCAACGTCGTTTCCACGTCGTCGGTCACCGCGCGAAACGCCATCAGCCGGGTTTGGTGAGCGGCACACACCTGAGCCACCGCCAGACTCTCCAGATCGACGGCCAAAGCACCATAGGTCTCTCCCAGCCGTCTTTTCTCTTCGGCTGTCTGGACCACATGGTCGGCGGTCAGCAACCGCCCCACGTGGATCCCGCGTTGCGGATCTTCGGCCATCGACATGGGAATGCGAAACCGCTGTCCGTGCTCATCCACCAGTTCGTTGCCGACGACGATGTCGCCCGTTCGGACCTGCGGCTGCAGACCGCCCGAAAAGCCGTAGCTGATCACCCATTCCGGCGAATGGTGTTCGATGACCGCTTCCGTGGCTCGCCGGGCCGCCGCAAACCCCACGCCTGCGGCGACGAACGCCACGCGGACGTCCTTCCAGAACCCGCCCCAGACCTGGAAATGGTCCCCACGGTACGACCGCACCCGGTCACTGTGCTTGAGTAACGGAGCGAATTCGCGCTTCAACGCAGCAACCAGCACGACATGCGCATGCGAACGGTCCACCGCCGCAGAGGGCTCCTGCTCGGTGTGCGGCCCTGCGGATCGACCCGTGTTCTGGTTCATCGACGGTCCCGATAGTCCCGCACGGCCAGCACCACCGACCACCGGCGGCTGGCCGTGGCGTTCCGCTTGCCCTCGCACACATCGCACACAAGAATACCGGCTCGCCTGGTCCAGAAAAACCGATGTGGCATTCCGCACCAGGCGAGAACAGCCGTGTGCCCGAGACGCTCGGCGGGAGTTCCTCAACACTCGTTCGCACGTGCGCTCAAGCCCCTCCAGCCGGCTGCCCGAACACACGGACTCGTCGGAAACACTGACCTCGTGGTTCATCCGTGGTGGTCGGCGCCCGCCGTGTCACGGCCGGTCAACCGCCGCGTGCGGCGCCACCCCTGTGTCACCCAGAGACCAAGGCCCCGAAGCTGAATCGGACCGATGGCCAAGAAAGCACGCAAGAAGCTGCCCAAGGAAGTCGCCGTCATCAACGCCGACAACTGCACCGGCTGTGAAGCCTGTCTGGAAGTCTGTCCGGTCGATTGCATCCAGAAGGTTCCGGGGGAAACGATTCCCGTATTGCAGTCCTGGTGTGAAATCGATGTCGAACGTTGCGTCGGCTGCGAAGTCTGCGTTCACATTCCACGGAAGAAATCGGATCCCTACGAGCTGACGGTCTGTCCGTGGGATGCCATCGAGATGGTCCCCACCGTGCGGGTCGCCGAAGCGGTCGCGCAAAAAGGGGGACCGCCGGAATACCTCTACGAGAACTGGGAACGCGTCGTCGAACCGGCGATCCGGATGGCGCAATTGGCCGCCGAGCAATCAAAGGGGCGGTAACCGTCCCCGAGGGAATCGCGCGTTCGGCCGGAACACCGGGAACGATTTCCGCGTCGGCGGTCGTTCTGCGGGCGGGGCAGCAGCGGCACCGGGCCTCGGCCGGCGCCGCCGTCGGCCTGCACGCCGCAAAGGCCCGTTGACGAATTTCGATGCGGCTCGGCAAAGGCGAGACCCATGTGGAGTTCGTCTTTCGTGCGACGGCGCGCCGCCGCCGAGCCGCGTGCACGGGGTGCACAGGGGCAGCGCCCGAACGAGCGTGACGGTGAGGAAGTGCAAAGGCGATCGGCGGTGTTTTCGATCCGGCTCCCGGTCGCGGATCGGCGTGCGATGAGCGCCGGCAGCCGTAGGTTCGACCCGATTTTTCGCGCGGAACGTCGAACAATGGGCCGTCGCCGGTGGTCACACGCGGCCCGAAGTGCGGCCCGCCTGGCGCCGGCGATCGCGTTGGCTGTCTTCGTCCCGGTCGCCGGCGTGCTGTTGGCCGAAGAGGCCACAGCAGTGAAGGGCGCCGGCCGGCCGGCTTCCGGCCCGCCGATCGCCCGGCACAGCGTGCCGACGGCTGTCGGCAACCGCTTGGCCGAGGCGACCGATGCAGCCGCCGAGGGCTACCGCATCTTGCGTCGCGAGCCTCTTCTGCCCCCGGACTTCGACGCCGACGTGTTCCGTGAGTTGTGGACCGTCTGGCCGGAACCGCATCGGTCGCGCGCCGCGCGGGCCGAACCGCTGCAGAGACGACGCCTGATCTTCGAGTACTACGGGCTGATGGAGCCGCCGGACGAGACCGGCCGACGGCCCGAAACGCCCGCCGACGTGGCACCGGCTCTGGGATACGTCGACGACGGGCACGGCGGCTGGGTGATGAACTGCCTGGCTTGCCATGGCGGACAGGTCGACGGGCGGGTCATTCCCGGGCTGCCGAATTCCAATCTGGCGCTGCAGACGTTGGTCGAAGACGTACGACGGATCAAGGTCCGTCAGTTGAAAGGATTCGCTCATCTGGATCTCGCATCGCTCAAGCTGCCACTCGCGCAGACGGCCGGCACCACCAACGCCGTGGTCTTCGGCATCGTGCTGGGCAGCCTGCGGGACCGCGACATGAACGTGGATCTCAGCCGCCGTCCGCCGCCATTGATGCACCACCCCGTCGATCCGCCTCCGCTGTGGAACGTCCGCAAGAAACGGATGCTTTACTGCGATGCCTTCGCGCCCAAGAACCCACGGGTGCTGATGCAGTTCATGCTGATCCCACGGAACGACGCCGCCGTCGTGCGCCGCTGGGAACCGAAATTCGCAAAGATTCTCGCCTGGATCGAATCGCTGCGTCCGCCGCCATATCCCGGCCCCATCGACCGGAAACTGGCTTCCGCCGGCCGGCGGGTCTTCGAGCGGCACTGTGCGGAATGTCATGGCACGTATGGTCCGGACGGCCATTACCCGCAGCGGGTTGTCCCCATCGACGAAGTCGGGACGGATCCCTTGCGTTTGCGGGCGCTGAACCGCGAACATCGCCGCTGGCTGGCGGAGAGTTGGATGAGCGGTTACGGACGCGACCCCGTCGTGCTGGATCCGGTCGGCTACGTCGCGCCGCCGCTGGACGGCATCTGGGCAACGGCGCCCTATTTCCACAACGGATCGGTGCCGACGTTGTGGCATGTGTTACACCCACGGCAGCGGCCGAAAGTGTGGAAGCGGCACCCCACCCGCTACGATCACCGACGGATGGGACTGGCGATCGAAGAATTCGACTCGGTACCCGCATCGGTACGGACGCCGGCCCAGCGGCGGCGGTACTACGACACGACCCGGCCCGGACATTCGGCCGCCGGCCACGATTTCGCCGAACCGCTCAGCGAAAGCGAGCGACGCGCGCTGCTGGAATACCTGAAAACATTGTGAGCGGACGCCTGTTGCGGGACGGCGCACCCGCGACGGCAGCCGCCGGATCGGGCGATCCCGGTGCGACAGGGCTCTTTCCCGCCGGGTCTTGCATCGCCGTGGCGGCGTACCTAATGTGCACGCTCTTTTCGGCACCCCGGCGGTACGCTCGACACACGCTCGCGGTATCGGCGGCGGATCGCGCGCCGCGGGCGCGGTCCGGCGCACCGAGGCACTGTGAACGACTCTGGGAGGTTTCATTCGTGTTGCGGACTCACACTTGCGGCGAACTGACCCGGGACCACGAGGGCACCGCGGTGACGCTGTGCGGCTGGGTGCAGAACTGGCGCGACCACGGCGGCCTGGTGTTCGTCGATCTGCGCGACCGCTACGGCATCACGCAGGTGGTCTTCAACCCGCAGTCGCACCCGGACGTGCACGCCGTGGCACGAACCCTGCGGAGCGAGTGGGTGATTCAGGTCAGCGGGCGAGTGGTGTTGCGTCCGTCGGACATGGTCAATCCGAACATCGCCACCGGCGATATCGAAGTTCGCGCCGACGCACTGAAAATCCTCAATCGCAGCAAGACGCCGCCGTTCGAGCCGTCCGCGTTCGATCTGCCCAACGAAGAACTGCGGCTGAAGTACCGTTACATCGATCTGCGGAGACCGGTGTTGCGGGACGCGCTGGTGCTGCGGCACAAGCTGACGCAGGCGGCGCGGAACTACTTCGACCGGCACGGCTTCCTGGAAATCGAGACACCGATGCTCGGCCGCAGTACCCCCGAGGGGGCCCGCGATTATCTGGTGCCCAGTCGCGTGCATCCGGGATCGTTCTACGCGTTGCCGCAATCCCCGCAGTTGTACAAGCAGATTCTGATGGTCGCGGGGCTCGATCGCTACTACCAGATCGCCCGCTGCTTCCGGGACGAGGACCTGCGCGCCGACCGGCAACCGGAATTCACCCAGATCGACGTGGAGATGTCGTTCGTCGAACGGGACGACATTCTTCAGATCATCGACGGCCTGGTGGCTGAAATGCTGGAGGCCGTTGGTCGGTCGGCGCCGTCGCTGCCGTTGCCCCGCTACAGCTATGCCGAAGTGATGGAGCGGTTCGGGACGGACAAGCCGGACATGCGATTCGGCATGGAGCTGGTCGATATCAGTTCGATCGTCGCGAACTGCGAATTCGGGGTGTTTCGCAACACCATCGAATCCGGTGGCCGGGTTCGCGGCCTGAACGCTCCTCAAGCCGCCGAAAAGTACAGCCGCCGGATCATCGACGAGCTGACCCGCTTCGTCGGCGACTTCGGCGCCAAGGGGCTGGCTTTCTTCCGGGTCAAGGACGGCGCATTGGATTCGCCGATCGCCAAGTTTTTCGATTCGGAGACGCAGCAGGCCATCATCCGCACAATGGATGCACGCCCGGGGGACCTGCTGTTCTTCGTCGCCGACAAGGACGCCGTTTCGTCTCCGGCGCTGGCCGCCCTGCGGAATCGACTGGGCCGCGAACTGCAACTGTACGATCCGAACGATCTGAACGTCCTCTGGGTGATCGACTTCCCCCTGTTCGGCTGGAACGAGGACGAACGACGCTGGGACGCCGAACATCACCCGTTCTGCTTCCCGGTCGTCGAAGACATCCCTCTGCTGGAGACCGATCCCGGGGCCGTTCGCGCGCAGTCGTACGATCTGGTGTGCAACGGCTGCGAGGCGGGCAGCGGCAGCATCCGTATCCACGATCCGGAAGTTCAGGGAAAGGTGTTCGCGCTGCTGGGGATCGACGCGGCCGAAGCCGAGCGGCGGTTCGGCTTCCTGCTGGAAGCACTCCGGTATGGCGCGCCGCCGCACGGGGGCATCGCGCTGGGGCTGGACCGTTGGGTGATGCTGCTGAGCGGGCTGACGAACATCCGCGACGTCATCGCTTTTCCCAAGACACAGCGTGCGGCCGACCTGATGACCGGTGCGCCCTCACCCGTTGACGAGCGACAGCTCCGCGAGCTGCACATCCGGGTCGATCTCCCCGCAGATTGACGGGGCGATCCGCCGTTCGGGCCGAACGCCGTCGCCTCACGACCACGGGGACGCCCACGGCGCATCGGATCGCCGCATCTCCGCTTCAGCGTCCGCGGCACGCTTCGCACGATTCCGAATTGGGCTCGCCGATGTCGGCGGACTTGTGCTATACGGGCACAGTGGTGCGGCGGCGAACGCTTCGGACGGTGCCGCCCGAAGGTCTGCGGCAAGGTGAGCCACATTACGATCGCCCGGAGTTTGCAATGGGAACGCCGTAACCGACGTCACCCCGCGGCGCCATCGTTCCGCGACCATCATGCTCAGGAGACACGGATGTCTGCAGAAGGCTGGATTTGTTCGCAGATGGACGGTCCGGCTCGCAAGTCACCGGTTCGCCACGGTGATCGACCTTGCGTCCCCCATTCCGGATTCCGTCGACGTCATCCGCCACGTCGCTGCCCTCGATCGGCGTCCATGCGTTTGTCGATCGTCTCACAGCGGCCGATCGGCGGCCTCCGCGGCTTGGTGGTTGTGATCGTATCGCTCTCCGTCGGCGTGGCGATGGCCGGACCGGCGCAAGACACCACTCCCAGCGGAGCGTCCGCTGCGAATGTGGCGGGAGGCGGCACCGGAGCCCCTCGACCGCAACCCGGCGCAGCCGATTCGAAGTATCTGTTGCGATTCCGGTTTTGGCCGAACCAGTTCGTGCACTATGAGACGACGCACCGGGCCACGCTGCAGGTGGCACTGCAGGAAGTCCGCCAGACGACACGCCACAGTTCGCAGACACACAAGCACGTTCGCGTCGTAACGGTGCACGGCGACGGCTCCGCCGTTCTGGAAACGCAGATCGACTGGGCGCGTCTGTCGGCGCAGAACGACGACGAACCGGCGGTCGTCTTCGACAGCCGCCAACAGAAAACCGCATGCCCACCGGTATTCCGGCACGTGGCACAAAGCGTCGGGCGACCACTGGCACGCTTCACGGTATCACCGCGCGGACTGGTGCGGCGGGAGCCGGCCAGTTCAGGCGGAACGCCCGACCCGCATCCCACGTCACCGGACGAACCGGCCGGCCCGACGTTCCTGATTCCACTGCCGCAAGACCCGGTCGGCGTCGGTGATCGGTGGCAGGAAGACTTCGAAGTGCGGGTTCTGGTCGCTCAGCGGATCCCTCAGCGGGTCCGCCTGCGACGAACCTTCGAACTGGTCGAACTGCGGTCGACCTCGCCGGACACCACGGGCACCCGACACGGCAAGACGGGGACCAGCGCAGAGCGTGCCGAAAGAACGGCCACCGCCCCCCGAACGGTCGCGGCCGACGACAACGCCGGCCACGGCGTGAAGACTGCGGCAGCGTCCGGAACCGGGACGCGGCGAATCGCTGTGATCCGTGGCCGGACGATCGTTGTGAGCCCGGTCCGCGATCCAAGCGTCGCCGCGCAACTGGCCCAGCGGCAAGTATCGACCGAAGTGCACTTCGACATCGACCGCGGTCTGATCGTCTACCGCGAAACGAAAGGCGACAAGCTGGTCGTCGGCCCGTTCGGTCCAGCCAGCTCGATCCGGGCGGTGATGCACCGTGTCGAACGGCTCGTGCCGCCGCCCGTTGCAGCCGCCACCGCATCCGAGCAACGCTGAACCGCTCCGCGCGCTCACAGTGCCGCAGACGCTCGACCGCCCGCCCGTCCGCCTCACGAGGGCCTCCGCCACGCCCGCACCGGCAGGCATGCGTTCCGCCGCTCCACGTACCGCGGAATCGTGCCCCGCGACACCCCGCCGGAACCGTCCGCCGGCAGGAGCTTCCCGGCCCGACGAGGCCCCTCAGCGGCGCTGCCGGTCCGCCGCCAGGATCGACTCCGCATACCGCAGCCGCCCCGTGCGGCCGTCGTAATAGCGAAAGATGACCTGTGGCCGCGGATAGGCATGCCACCGCATGCCGCCCTGGGGATCGGGTTCCGGAAACACGTTGTTCACCTGCACGACGCAGAACGTCGGGTACAACAACCGGTCGCGGGGAATGTCCGATTCGAAATAGGTCGACCATCGGATGGTGACCGGCCGCGGCCCATACTGGAATCGCCCGTTCGGGGGCCGGTTGCCCTCGTCCCCGGCAATGTGGTTCTGGGAGTTGTGCGGGCCGGATGCGAACTCCCAGACGTTGTCGGTGATCTGGATCGCGAAGCTGTTGTGCAGATCGCCGGTCAGCACGAACACCGGCTGCGGCAGTTCGTCCCACGCGTCGATCAGCATCTCCCGCTCTTCGAAGAACACCGTCCAGGCATCGTCCTTGTTGGTCGCGCGCACCTTGCCGCCTCCGATGTGCGGCACCATGAAGTTGACCGACGAGACGACGAAGATGAAATCGGCATCGCTGGAGCGCACGCCGTCGAGCAGCCACTTGCGCTGCACGGGGCCGAGCATCGACAGCCCCTTTTTGTAGGGGTCCCTGGTGTCGTGCATCTGGCGCTGGCCGCGCGTATCCAGCACGAAGAAATCACAGTTGGCCAGACGCATGCGGAAATAGGACCGCCGGCCGATCGAGTAGGCCGCCGTCCCATCCGCGCGGGCCGGCGGTTCGATCTGCAGGCGGTGCGCGTCGAGCACCTTGACGATGCGGTACACACCGGCATTGGGATCGCCGTCCACGTCATCCAGCGCGTTGTCGTTGACTCCGGCCGTGGGCGTGCCCCAGTGCACGTGAAGGTTGTTCATCTGCGACAAGTCGAGCTTGCGGAAATCCGCCTCACGATCCACCAGCACGTTCCGCCCCGCCTTCAGCTCGCAACGGCCGAAATGGACCGGCTGCGTGAACGGCGTGGGATTGCTCCAGGCCAGGTAGTCGTACCAGGCCCGCACGCCGATGTCGCGAAACACCGCACGGCGGTCACGCAGCCCCGGCGAGCCCGCTCCCCAGACGTCATTGAGGATCTCGTGGTCGTCGTACGTGAAGAACGACGGAATCTCGCGATGCCAGCGGGCCAGGTTTTCGCCCTGCGTCAGATAGTGCTTGTAGTTCTGCCACACGCCGGCCAGCGTGGGGGCGATCTTCAGCACCCGCGGCGTCTGTTCCGGTCGGGCATTGACCTGTGCGAGCCATTGCTGCACGGTGAACTCGCGCTGGTTCTCGTACAGCCAGTCGCCGTTGAGGATGGCGAAGTGGATTTCGTCCTTGAGCATGCGCAGCATCGTCGCAAAGGCCGGCAGGGACGGCCCCAGCCCCTGCCCGGGGTTCTGATTGTTGCCGCAGGCATACTCGAAACTGAAGTTGTACAAGCCGCGCGGGTTGTACTTCGGATGGCGGAAGTCGTCCGCGGTCGGCAGAGTGCGGAACGAACCGCCGCGGCCGGTGAACCCCGGGATGTCCGGCATCACCAGCTCGTAGTAGTACTTCGTGTTCGACCGCAATCCCTTCAGATACACCACGCCGGTGCAGTCGTGCTCCAGCGAAGTCTGCACGGGCGGCGAGACCCGGTCCAGGTGCTCGGGGTCCGTCCCGTAGCGGACGGCAAAGCGTCCCGGCATCGCCGTCCGCGCCCAGATGCCGATGCCGTGGGACGACAGGCGCCCCAGGATCGGACCATGTGAGATGTAGTTCTCCAGCTCCGCGGCCGCCGGCGAAACGATCCCGACCACCGCGACGAACGCCGCGAATCGCACAACCGGCCACCTGCCGGATGTGTTCTTTCCCTGCGCGGCGCAAATTCGCGTCCGCCACCGGCACCTCGACTCCCAATGCAGCCAACCAATCCTCGAACGGCATCGGCAACTCATCGGCGCTTCCCCCTGCTGGCTGATCATCCGCTGGGCTGGACATACGCGCTGAAGCATTCCGGCAGATCGGCTCGCAGACCACGGCCGATTCCGCCCGTCCATTGCAACGGCTTCTAATGCCTGCCGACCGCCTTGTCGAGCAACCTCGAACTGCTCCCAGCGCGCACCGCGCGAACCGCGTAAGGCAATTGGCCGGCGTGATCGATCGACCGCAAGCGAGAACATCGTCCCGATCCCGGTGGCGGCCCCACCGACGGATCGTGTTCCGCGCCACAGCCCGACATCGGCAACGGACGCCGGTGCCCGCCGCTCCGCGGCGTCGCGTGACAGCGAAGATCGCGGAGTGCGCCTGCCGACGCGGGCGCCGGATTCCGTTTCATCCATGCGGCGGTACGCCGGTGCGGGCGTTGCAGCAGCGGAGGTCGGCCTGCATACTCCGCCATGCCATTTGTGATCGTCCGCCTGGCGGTGACGACCGTCGCCGGTGAGCGGGTCTCGCCGCGGGTACTTTCCGCCGCTTCACGGAGTTCAACCAAGGCGCTCGATGGCGCCACCCAATGGCGCGCCCCCGCTTCTACGAGGAGTCCATAAATGACGCAACCACGGCATGCCGACCGATGGTGGCCGGAGCTGTTCCTGTTGACCGTTCTGGTGCTCGCCGTGCCCGCGGCCGGGTGTCGCCGGCGTGTCAGCAGCGATCTCGAACTGCAAGCGGACGCCGAGGCCGCGCTGGAGGAACGTTGCGAAAGCCTGTTGGCCAGCGCTCTGGACGGTGCCCAACCGGACCGGATGGGCATCAGTTCGGAAGCGGCGACGGTCGCCTCGACGCTCAACGAATGGCGGACCCGGTGCGGCGGTACGGCCGGCAGCGAAGTGCCGGATGAAGCGGCGGAGCTGCTCGAGCGGCTGCTGCCTCCGGACACCCTGCAACGGACGTTGGCGACCGATTTCAGCGTGCGTGACGCTATGCACCTGCGCAACGCCATCTGGTTCCGACGCGTGACTGAAAACATCGGGCGGCAAACCGACGAAGAGCTGCAACGGGTCGTCCAACTGTTCGACTACGTCGTCCGCACGGTCGTTCGAACGGATGACGCGATTGCAGCGTTGCCGAAAACGGTGTTCGGAGCCGCCCTGTACGGGCGGGGCACCGCGGAAGACCGCGCCTGGCTGTTCGCGGGTCTATTGACCCAGATGCGGATCGACGCCGTGATTCTCCGTGCTCCCGACGCACAGACGGACGGATCCGACGGACGGTGGTGTGTCGGCGTTCTATTGGGCGACGATTGCTTCCTGTTCGACACCCGGCTGGGGCTGCCTTTACCTGCGGACATGGACCAGCCGACACAGGCCGGTATCCAGCGACCTTTGACACTCCGCCGCGCGGTTTCGGAACCGCGTCATCTGGAGGCGCTGGGCCGTGCGCTGGGCGCCTCCTATTCGCTCAGCGTCGAAGACTTTCGCGATGTGCAGGTCGAAATCATCGGGGATTCCTCGCTGTGGGCTCCCCGGATGGCGGCGCTGCAATCGGCCCTCACCGGAAGCAATGCCGTCCTGATTTACTCGCCGCTTCAGGATACGGCACAGGGCCCCGGAAGCTGGAGCCGCATCGCGCAAGGCCACCAGACGCTGTGGGAAGAACAGCAATGCCACATCTGGCGGTATCCGGAACTGCGGTGGATGCAGCAACAGTCGCTGGATGATCACCAGCAGGAGCAGTTGAGCGGCTACTTGTCCGCGTTCAACGCACCGACGCCGATCGTCCACGTCCGCGAGTTTCAGACTGTCCGGACCAAGGACGGCAAGACCTTCTCCGGCGAGGTTCTGCAGGTCGACGAACGCGGAATCGCCATCAAGCTGCCGGACGAACAGCAGGCGGCCATCATCCCGCGCGACGCGCTCGCGGGCGCACGGCTGGAACGGCTGGAGTTCCTCTACGGACCGCCACAAAGACAGCTTCTACGGACCCGAATCCAGCACCTGTTGATGGACAAGCAGGCTGCGATGACCGGTTACACGGTCACGCGGCTGTGGGAGAGATTCCCGCCCATCGACAAGAACCTTGGCGTCCCGGCCGACCAGCTGGCCCAGTTCCCGCAATTCGTCGATCCGCAAGTGCGGCAGATGCATCGCCGCGCCGCCATGCACGCGTTTTTCTGGACGGGCGTGTCGCAGTTCGAGTCCGGTGAGTACGAGGCTGCGGCCGAAACGCTCCGGAGGTACATCCTGGCCCATCCCGGCGACGACTGGGAATCCGCGGCACGCACACTGTGGGCCCGGGCGCTGATCGCCGCAGATCGGCCCAAAGACGCGATCCGCGTTCTGGAAGCCAGTCGACCGCAGGAACGCGACCACGCCACCCATCGTGTCCTGCTGGCCCGTTGCCGGGCGGTCGTTGCGAACGGGAACTGAGCGCCCGCGCGCTGCGCGGAATCCGCCCCGTCGTCTCAACCACGCCGCCGGCCGACAGCGAACGCGCGCGGTCACCGCCGGCGTCCTGGAACGGCACTCGACCGGATGCGACCGCGGACCACACCGATTCACAGTCGATGTGGCAGACTTTCCTGCTCGTCGATGCCCAGCCGGTAGCTCAGCTCGCAAAAGCGGTCGAACAGCTCGTCGCTGGACGAATGGACGTGCTCGGCCTCGGTGATGAACCGCAGCGCTTCGTCGCACTGCAGACCGTAGCGGCTCAGGATCCGCTCGAATTCCGTCTGATCGTGACCGTACAGCACCAGCAGCTTGTGCTCGTCCAATTGCACTTCCAGGGGAATCCGGCTGTTCAGTACGGCCAGGCCGGCGCATCCGTCGTTCAGGATCACGTCTTCGAATTCGTAGATGATGCTCTTCAGGATCGGCAGATCGATGCTCTCGCGGACCAGGTCGTCGTGGCCGTCGCCTTCCCGACGATGACTGGTTTCCAGCACGACATCCACCACCTCGCCCAGCGGGTCGAGCAGGTCGACGAACAGATCCAACAGGATCTCCTCGGACGCCGCGGCCATGATCACCGGAATCCGGATCCCGTGTTCCGGATCCACGTACTCGTCGTGACGAAATCCCGCGCGGGGAACGACCTGCAGATCGTACGAAGGTCGGACAGCGTCCGTGAGGATGAAGTCCCCGTAGCGGCGGATCCGCAGATGCGTCTCGAACTGCTCCAACGACAGATGCTCGAAACTGCTCACCGGGTTGCTGTCGGGAGCATCTCGGAAAGTATGCCGATTGATCAGGTGCTTCAGGAATCGCATCGTGCCGTGGTTCCTTCTCGCGGTGGTTTGGCAACGCCCGCTGCCTCGTCGGCCCGACTGCGGCGTCACCAGCCGCAAAACAGGGGGCGCTTCCGCGCCGTGCCACCGTCGGCTGGTGTTCATACACGCCGTCGTGGCGACTCACCGAAACTTAGCACGTGAATTCCCCCCGCGCGGCCCGATCGCTCGGCGCCGGAGTGTTTTTCGAACCGCTGGGGCATGGCCACCGTGCGCCGCGAAATTGGGCAAAGTGGTGGTCACCGCTCGACTGCGCCGGTTGCGCCGAGTGTGATGGACGAACACGCCGCAAAACCGTACCGTTCCGCACGATTGCTGCGGTCGACCGCTTCCCCAGACGGTCCTGTGGACGCGCGGCGACAATGACGAATTGCGTTGCGCCGACCGCAGGACTCCTCCGACGAAGCCCCAGCGCCAATGGCGTGACGGCGTCACAACGCGGCGACATCCCATCCCGCCGGCCGTAGACGGCCGACCCGGATTGCCGCGCCATCCGTGTCGCCGTTCCCGCAGCGCCGCGGCCGCCGAAATACGGGAAACGACGTGAGCGAACCGGTGACGCCTGACCGTTCGAACGGATGGAAGGTGTGGGCGCTGTTTGCCTATGCCTTCTGCATGACGAGCGGTTACGTGAGCTGCCGGACCGTGGGTGACGGGCTGTTCCTGCACCGCCTGGGCGCCGAAAAGCTCCCCGCAATGTATCTCGTCGCCGCCGCCGCCGTCGGGCTGGGGACGTTTCTGTATGGCAAGGTCGCCGCCAGGCGTTCGCTGGAGTACGTGGTGGCCGCCACCCACGTGACGCTCGCCGGATTGACCTGGTGGCTGGAACACCTGACACGAACACATCCCGACTTGACCGCTCCCATCGCCGCCGTCTACCTGCTGGCCGAGCTGCGCGGAGCGTTGGGCAGCATCCACTTTGCCACACTGCTCCACGAAGTCTTTCCGGACGGTCTGCCGGCTCACGTGCCGGCCTTGAGCGGACTCGGATCGACTCTGGCGGGCATGGTCTTCGGTGTGGCGATCGGGCTTGTGACGCATGCGGTCGGTGCGCCGCGGCTGCTGGAAATCGCCGCGGCAATGGATCTGGCCATCGCCGCATTGCTGTCCGCTCTCGCCACGCACTTGATCAAGGCACGCCGCAGCGGCTCGCCAGCGAACGACGCATCGGCCCGGCCTGCGATGATGGAAACGCCGCCTTCCCTTCTGCACGTCACGACGAAGGACGATCCCGCCGGCGCTGCAGCCACATCAGGGACGGAGGGACACAACGGACCGGGTGGTTCGGAAGAACCGGCAGCTACCGGTGACCTCTCGGCGACGCCGCGGCCGCCACGTAACTGGCGGAGCGTTCCTCGGGCCGCTCGGTGGATCGCGACGATCGTCGTCCTGCGGTCGTTCCTGGTCCTGCTGGTCGACTTTCACTGGAAAACCGTGACCGACGTGGTGATCGACGCCACGCCGAGTGCCGAAGCGTCGCTGACGGCATACTTCGGCTGGTTTTACGGTGTTCTTTTCGCGTTGACCGGGCTGACGCAGCTGACCGTCAGCGGAACGGTGATTCGCACGCTCGGCACCCGCCGTTCCGCCGCCGTCTTTCCCTCAGCCACTCTGCTGGTCGTCCTCGTCGCGGCGCTGTTCCCCACTCGGTGGATGCTGTGGGGAGCCATGACAGTAAAGGTGATGGATGTGTTGCGGCGGTCCGTCGCCGATCACGCAATTCAACTGGCGTACCGGGCCGTGCCGGAACCGGACCGTCGATGGACGATCGCCGTGATCGGAGGCTGGGTGAAGCCGACCGCCGAAGCCATCGCCGCGGCCGTGCTGATCGAGCACACCGCGCTCGGCCACTCCGTGACGTGGCTGCGGGCGCTGATCGTCCTGTGCTGCCTGATGTGGCTGGTGCTGACACTGCACCGACCACGTCGGAAGCGGTCCTCGAACACACCGCGCGCTGTGCGGACCTGATCCGTCCCGGCGGCGCGGCATGCGCACGCCCGCATTCACGAAACATTCACAAATACTTCGTGGAAATCCCCGGCGGCTCAGCTATCGTGATGCCCGAGGTCCGCGGGTCCGAAGCGGAGCAAATCGGGCCGGCGACGCGAGAATACCCTCTTCGCCCGAGCACAGGTGAACGAAGCATGACGCACCACGATCCGGCAAAGCACGACCATGAAGCGATCGAGCGCGGAAGCGTACGCCCGCGGTCGACCGGTGGCGCGAGGCTGGTCAAACGGCGCCGGTTGCACTGCTGCTGGGTGAACGGCGCGGCCGCCGAATGTTGTTGTGACACCGCCGGCCACGCCGAAGGAATCGGCCGGGCGCTCGCAGAAAACGGCGGAAACTCGTGGCAGGCCTGGATCGTGTTCTCCGCGCTGCTCGCGGTCGGCGGATTCTTCCTGCTGCAATGAAGGCCGACGGGGACGGCCCACGCCCGGGCGACGCGTTTCGTGCCCGTCCATCCGTTCCTGTCCGCGTCTTCCCGTTGACCGAAGCCGCTCCAACCGCCGCCGCACGCTTGTCCTCTCAGGCTGCCTTGGGCATTCCGTCGGAGTCCGGCATCTGCGCGCGCTCGGACAGGTGTTGCTGCGTCCGATCCGCGTCTCCTGCGCCGCTCATGTGCAGCAGCAACTCGATGACCAGAAGATCGGCGCGGGTCATGACATGCCGCGTGCTCCGCTGGCCCAATCCGCGGATCAGTTCGTAAACGGTCGCGACGTGCAGTGCGAACGCGTCGGCCGGTCCGATCCCCGACGCTCGCAACACATCGGCGAGCTGGCCGATTTCATCCGCGAGGTTGCCCGATCCCATGATCACGTAGGAACGCAGCAGCTCGTGGTAGTATCGTCGCAGCGGTTCGGGCGCCCTCAGCCGACCAACCGCCGCCCGCACCCTTTCCGCCACCGCGTCCGCCTCGTGTGACGGTTCCACCCATACTCCGCCTCCGCCCGCCGTACCGCCTGGAACCGGCCGAAAACCGTCGGACCGCCGCGCCCGTCCCAGAGTGCCGAGCAACGCCGCCTGGTGCGCCAGCAGCTGTTCGGCTTCCCGGCGTTCCCGATCGACACGTTGCCTCTGCACACTCTCCAGCCGGCTGACCTCCAGATGCAACCGGTACCTGTTCAGTGCCCGGCGGATCGTCGGCCACAGCGCCGCCGATGCCCACATCACGCGGCTCACCAGGACTTCCGCGTCCGATCGCGCCAGAAGCTCCCAGTCGCCTTCGGTCATTCCGGGCGACAACAGTACGATCGGCTCCCGACAACCGGAAGACCGCACCGCGTCGATGACATCGAAAGCGTCGTACGCAGCAGCGTCCCGGCCGGCATCGCCCCGCGAACGCTCCTCCGAGGCCCACTCGCCATTCGCCGCGTTTTCCGACGGTCGTTCGACGGCGGCCCGACATTCGTCCGGTGTCGTCCGGTCGAATGCCCCCGCAAACACGTCGGCGAACAGTGACGCCCCGTCGGCACGCGAGCGAGCGTCCGCGACGATGATGCAGTGGAACGTCTCGTCCCGCAACCGCGCCATGGCTTCGGACGGCGTGGCGCACCACTGGATCACCGGCGCACCGCGGTCGGCGGCGTCCAACTGGAGGATGAGTGGTGCAAAATCGGGTCTCTCCGGCGCCAGGCACAGCAGCTTGAGCTGATGTGGAAGCTCACCACCGGCGGTTCCGCTCGCACTCGGCACGTTCGCACGTAAAGCGTCCATGCTGGGAATCTCGTCCATCGAAACGGGCTCTCGCAAAGCCGCGCCGGACCCGGTCGCATCGGTTCACGCCTTCTCGAGCTGCAGCCCGGTCCGCGACCGTATTGCGTGCGCGTACCGCGCCAGCGCCATCAGCGGAAAGTAGATGCGGTAGTAGTGATAGCGGAGGTAGAACACCCGTGGGAAACCTGTGCCGGTGAAGTGCGGTTCGTCCCAGGTCCCGTCGGGAAGCTGCGTCTCGACGAGCCAGCGGACGCCGCGCCGCACCGCTTCGGAATGCGCCCGGCCGGCCGCGATCAATCCCATCAATGCCCAGGCCGTCTGCGAAGCCGTGCACGGACCGCGTCCGCGAAGATTCGGATCGTCATAGCTGGCCGGACTCTCGCCCCAGCCACCGCACTCTTGTTGAACGGACTCCAGCCAGTTCGCCGCCAGACGCAGGCGCGGATCGCTGATCGGCACGCCGACGGACCGCAGCCCGAGGATCACCTGCCATGTCCCATACAGGTAGTTCACTCCCCAGCGCCCGTACCATCCGCCGTCGGGTTCCTGTGCGGCATCGATCATCGACATCGCGCGACGGACCGCCGAATGCGTTCTGGGGATGCCCAGACACCCCAACATCTCCAGCACGCGGGCCGTGATGTCCGGCGTGGCCGGATCGATCATCGCGTTGTGATCGGCGAAAGGCACCTGCGTAAAGGCTTCGCGATCGTTGTCGGCATCGAACGCCGCCCAACCACCGTTGCGACTCTGCATCCCCAGCACCCAACGCAGCCCACGGCGCATGGCGGAGACGGCATCGGAGGTCTCCACCACGTGTTTCTCGGCCGGCCGCCGGCGCCCCGCTCGGCCCCAGACGACGGCATCGGCCGCGGGCCGTCCCGACTCGTCCTCCAGCAGCCATTCCACCTGCACATCGGCCGGCACGCACCGTGCGAGGGCCATCAGCACCATCGCGGTGTCGTCCACGTCCGGGTAGAACTTGTTGCGGTATTCGAAGAACCACCCGCCGGGTTCCAGATCCGGTCGCCGAACGGACCAATCTCCGCGCACACGCACTTCCCTGTCCAGCAACCAGCGAACCGCTCGCTCGATCCGCGGATCATCGGCCGCAACGCCGGCATCGCGGAGGGCGATCACCGAAATCGCGGTGTCCCAGACCGGCGAAAAACAGGGCTGCAGTCGGTCACCGCGTTCGTCGCGCAGCACGAGTTTGCGCAGCTCCTGGAGCTGTGATTGCACGAGCGGCCCGTCGACCGCGTACCCCCGACATTGCAACGCCACCACCGTCCAGATGATCGGGGGAAAGATCGCCCCCAGGCCGTCACTGTCCTCCAATCGCTGCACGATCCATTCCTCGGCCCGCCGCAGCGCGATCGAACGCAGCGGCCGCACGCGGAGCCGCTCCAGAGTCTTCAAACCCCGATCCAAGGCGTAGAACACGCGCCGCCAGGGAATCCAGTGCCGTCGCCGCAGCGGATCGACCACCGCCTGCGAAGCCAGCTCCAACGGCATCCGCTCGGGCGGCTCGACGAACAGCTCCCGTATGCCCAGCGACTCGGGCAACCGCCGCACCGGCCGGTAGGCCCACATCACGCTCAACGGCACCAGGATCGTCCGCGACCAGGACGACATTTCGTAGATGTTGAAGGGGCACCACGACGGCAACAGCAGCAGCTCCGGCGGTACGGCCGGACACTTCGCATAATCGATCTGCCCCAACAGCGCCAGGTAGAAGCGGGTGAAACTGTTGACCGTTTCGGCCCCGCCCGCCTCCAGAATCGCCCGCCGCGCCCGACGCATTGGCTCACTGTCCGGTGCGTGTCCGGTCAGCTTCAGCGCCCAGTACGCTTTGACCGACGCACTGATCTCCAACGGCCCACCGGGATACAGCGACCAGCCACCGTGCGGTTGCTGTTGCGTGAGAATGTAATCGGCCGCTCGCCGGGCGTGTTCCGAGTCCTCCTGCCCAAGATACGCCAACAGCAGGACGTATTCCGACTCGAGGATCGTGTCGCCTTCCAGTTCGGCACACCAGTGCCCGTCCTCGTGCTGTTGTTGCAGCAGCCAGTCGCGCGTCCGCTCGATCGCGGTCCGCACGCTTTGCATCGAAAGCGGGTCCACACGGTGCTCCGCTCCGGATTCGGATCGGAACGTCGAAAACCGCGAAGGCCAATGCCCCGGCGCATCCATGCGGGAACTCCTCACAGAAACGGAACGGTCGACGCGAGCGGAAAGGCGACATCCGCGACATGGGAACCGCCGTCGCAGGGAAGGGAATCACCGCCTCGCGCAGCCGCGGATCGTAGGGCCGTCCTTCGCTGCGGACAACCTCAGTTCGAACCGCCGCGCGCGTCCGGTCGAAGCACCGCCGCTGCACCCGGCGCCGCCAGCCGACACCGCCGGCGAAATCCCGCGGCTGCGGGGATGCGCATACCGATCAGCCGCCCTTGCCGTCGGTCTCGTGACAGGAGCGCTGAACGGCCAATCCAAGGGCCGCAAACACTCCGCCACACACCAGCAGCACGGCGACCGTCACGTTGGCCCACCACACGCCGTCTTCCTGCCGACGGCTGCGGCGAACGGCCGTTTCTGCCTCGGAAAGCAGCGCCTCGCTGATCGCGTATTCCATCCGCACGCGGTACATCGTCGCCTCCACGCCGCCCAGGTCCCGCTGCTGTCGCTCCACCGTCACCCCGTGCACCACCTGCCCGCGGAACGTCGGTCGCGTATCGGCGAGCAGGCCGTCGCAGATCAACTCGTCGGGAATCGCCGCCGTTTCCGCCTCCACGCCCCGGGCCCTCAGGTGCGCAGTCACCCGCCGTTTGACCTCTTCGACCGCATCCCGCGCCGCTTCCGGCACGGTGGCATACCAACCACTGACAACCGTGCCCCCGCGCGGCGGCAAGGACTGCTCGGAGGGTTCGGACGCTGCCGCACTGACGGCCCGTGGCATTTCATCATCCATCACGGGACGCCGTGGGGACGCCGCCGCCACCGCAGGCGACTCCGGCCCGCCGTTTCCGTCGACGGCGGACGACAC
>RFHO01000203.1 GCA_003696385.1 Planctomycetota bacterium
TCTGCCGCGACGCCGCCGTCAGCGCGACTTCCGAAAACTTCTCGCTCCACGTCCAGCCGCCCACCGAAATCATCGTCTGCAGATGCGGATACTGCTGCTTGAGCGTCCGCAGGGCCGGGAAGTTGATCGAATCGGCATAGGCGTCGCCGTGCGCGATCCGCAGGTCGCTGCCGATGTTCGCAAACGCGTAGTTGACGTGAGTCAGCTTCTCGGCCGGAATGTCGCTGACCTGATAATTGCGTCCGTAAATGCCCCAGCTCGGGAAGTAGCCGACGATCCGCTTCCCGCCGGACGGATCCGGAGTCGGGTCAGGATTTGGATCGGGCGACGTCGAGTCGTCATCGAGAATCGTGCCCTCACCGGTCACATCGCCCGCGACCGCTCCGGCGATGCCCAGCAGATCGACGAAGAAGTTCTCGGTGCCCTCGTCGACCGTGTCGCCGTAAACGTCGATCGTCACCGTCTGCGTGACTTCGCCGGGAGCAAACGAGACGGTTCCGGACGCAGCCGCAAAGTCAGCACCGTCTGCCGCACTGCCGCCGGCCGCGCTGCCGTCGCGCGTGGCGAAGTTCGCCGTCACCGCGTCACTGGCCGGAGCACTCAGCGACACCGTGAACGTCGCCGCAGTGGTGCCGTCGTCGCCTTCGGTCACCGTCGCGTCGCCGATCGAGATCTCCGGCAGAGTCGGTTGCGGGTCACCGGCCAGCGTCACGACCAGCTCGGGCCGGTACGCCGCCGTTCCGTATTCGTCCGAGTAGAAGAACACGTACCGGGAATTCGAGGCCTCGGGCACGTCCAGATGGAACGACGCCACGCTGTTGCCGTTGAGCGTCTGGCCGATGAGCGACGTGACATCGATGGACGTCGCCTGATTGACCGTCAGATCGGCCCCCGACACGAGCAGTTCGGCACCGGTCCCGGTCGGTTTGTTGTCCCAGCGAATCTCGTTGACCGGTTTGTTGTTGGTACCGCCGTTGCCTTCGACCCAGTTGTCATCGGCGTCGGCCAGCAGACGAATGCGGAACTCGCCGCCTTTGGCCATGTGCCGCCCGACGGCTTTTGGCGTGAGCTTCAGCACGGCCGATTCGATCGTCCCGCTGATGCCGCTCAGGTCGAACCGCAGGAAGGCTTCGAAATCGCGGTTGTCGTCCGCGTGATTCCGCACATTGAGCCGTCGCCCGCGGCCATAGTTGCGGTTCGAATACGTGCCTCCGCGCACCTGAGCGTCAGCTTCAGCCCGCAGCGACACTGTGTCGGCAGCCGCGTTGACTGTCACCGACACCGAGGCCGTGTCCGTGCCGCCGTTGAAGTCGGTGATGGTGTAGGTAAAGGTCTCGGTGCCGATGAAGCCGGCAGCCGGAGTGAACGTCAGGACGTTGGCGCTGTCCGAGACGGAACCGTTGTCAACGCCGTCGACCGAGATGACCTCGAGCACATCCCCGTCCGGGTCGGAGTCATTCGCCAGCACGCTGATGCTGACGGGCGTGCCGGCCGTTGTCTGAGCAAAGTCGTCAATAGCCGTCGGTGCCGCGGAAAGCAATACGCGTGTTTCGAAATGCTCGGCAGCCCCGAACAAGCGATCTTTCAGCCGTCGCCGGCGCGGCGATCGGCGCGACCGGAACCCATCAGCAAAGAAACGTCGATCACCGCGCCTTGTGACCGCGCGACGAGAAAAGAACCGCCACAGGATTCGACGCCAGATCGCCCCGCCCCACACGCGCGCGTTTGTCTTCATTGCTCACCTGCCTTCCAGACCAGGCCCGCACCGAAACGAACCCTTTCCAGTTCCTACGCCGGCATTTCCAGACCGCCCGCGCAAACACCAGCCCGATGAACGGAATGAGCGGAAATGGCCGGACAGCTTCGGATGTCGACGGATTCGTTGCCATGCCGGGAGACCGTGTCCCGGACGAAAGTGCCTATCGAGCGAGGTGTTCGATGTCCCGAACCGCAGCGCGGCTCGGCCGATGTCGTTGGGAAAACCCGACGATTATCACGCGTTCTTCAGAGCGGTAGACGAGACGCGGTGACCAGGTGCCGTCGAAGGGGCTTAGCACGATCGGGTTGCCCAACCATCGGCGCATGGTGCGCAATCCGTGGTGGAGCGCCAGGTCAGCAACGTGATTTCGGTGTCCGAAAGGCTGGCGACAGAAGTGGTCTCAAAGTGATTCGCGTTTGTCGCGCAAGGCCTGTCTTTGCCGCTCGAGGGGGAGTCTGACCCGTGGCATCGCCCGCACACCTATGCCTAGTGGAACAAGTTCGCGCTTGTTTTTCCAGTTCGCGGGCGTCGACAACCCGCACGACCTGCGGCGGTTCCTGGCGTTCATTCTCGAACTCCCACAGATCGTCGACCGGTCGAGCGAACGCCCATTCGGCGGAAGCCGTTCCGCCGTTCCGCCGATTGCGGATCCGCTGCGAGCGACTGGAGGCCGTGCACCGAGCCTCTGTCAACATGGCTCGCGCACGGGCCACCTCGAGATGTCGGCTCGCCAATCAGGTTGTGTTCACCGGGTCTTCGCCACTCGGACGGTGATGTCCGCCGCGTCCGATGCCGGTGTATTCGAACCCGGCAGAGACCGCGGCGCGCCAGTCCCAGACGTTGCGTCCGTCCAGGAGGCACCGTTGGCGCATGCGGCCGGCCAGGTCCGACCAGTTCGGCTGGCGGTATTCCGGCCATTCCGTCACCAGGATCAGCGCGTCGGCCCCTTCCACCGCGGCCGCGGCGTCTTGTGCTTCCAGCCGCAGGCGCTGCGTCATGCCGGGCTGTTCGGCTTCCCAGTTCCGGACGTGATGCTGCACGTTCTGCACCGCCGCCGGATCGTGTGCGACGACTTCGGCTCCCGCTCGCAGCAGTTCGCGAATCAGTACCAGGGAGGGCGCTTCGCGGATGTCGTCCGTCCCCGGTTTGAACGCCAGTCCCCACACGGCGAACCGACGGCCCGTCAGATCCGGCCCGAATCGCTGGACGATTTTCTCGAACAGCACATGCTTCTGCCGCTCATTGGCTTCGTCGACGGCCTGGAGCAGCAGCGATGGCCGCTCGACGGTGTGTGCCACGGCCTGCAGCGCGCGGACATCCTTGGGAAAGCACGAACCGCCGTAGCCGACGCCCGGATACAGGAACGCAAAGCCGATCCGATGGTCGTAGCCGATGCCCTGTCGCACGTCGTCGATGTCGGCACCGACGCGGTCGGCCAGGTTGGCCATTTCGTTGATGAAGCTGATCTTGGTGGCCAGAAAACAGTTGGCCACATACTTGGTCATCTCGGCGCTTTCCAATCCCATTTCGAGCAACGGGCGCTCGGCGTCCACGAACGGCGCGTACAGCTCCCTGAGCGGCTGCAGCGCTTCATCGACATCGGCCCCGATGACCACGCGGTCGGGCCTGGTGAAGTCGGCGATCGCGGCTCCCTCGCGCAGAAACTCGGGATTCGAGGCCGCGTACACCGTCCGACCGGTCGCATCGCTCAGCCGTTTCTGGACGGTGCGATTCGTTCCCACCGGCACGGTGCTCTTGATGACCACCTGACAGTGGCCTCCCAA
>RFHO01000204.1 GCA_003696385.1 Planctomycetota bacterium
TTCGTTGAACAGCTTCAAGGCATCGGCCAGTTTCGACTGCAACCGGTAGACCGTCCCGAGCCGATCGCAGACGGCGGCCAGGTCGCTCAGCCAGGTCGCCTTGGCGTCGGACTGCTTGCAGAGCGACTCCAGTAACCGACGACACTCGAGGAAAGATTGCAGCGCGGCCGGCAGGTTGCCGCTGTCGCGATGGATCGTTCCCAGATTGTCATGCAGAACGACCAGCTTGTAGAGCACCCGCTGGTCACTCGGATCCTGCTCATGCAGCTCCTGGCAGATCGCACAGGCCTTGGTCAGTTCGGCCAGAGCTTCGTGGATGCTGCCGAGGGCAAACAGAATTTCGCCGATCCGCTGGTGGCTGGATGCCACCTGGAACTGCCGCTCCCGATCGTCCGCTGACTGTTCGGCGAAGCGCACCAGCGATTCGTGGGAGATGCGGAACACCTCCAGACGCCTCAACAGGTCGGCGCGATTGGAAACCGCGGTGACTGAGGTTGCTTCTTGCATCGTGTCAAAGGCCCGAGACGTTTGCCGAACCATGGTGTTGCTCAAAACTGGAAGGGTCGGCGGAAGCAGTGTTGCGGCTGGCTCCGGCGGACTCCGTCCAACGCGTATCGGGGCGGCGTGAGGCGGTTGCGGCTGCGTTGCTTCCCGACCGGGGTGTACGAATCGGCACGCTCGAAGTTTCTGCCGAGTCCCCGCAGCTCGATACCGCGCATCGGTCTGCCGGCGGACGCTGCCGCCGTGCAACAGCGGCGGCCACCTACCCGAATCATCTAGGACGTGGATCGGCAAGTGAACGGGGTAAACTGTCGGGCGCCCGCCGCTTTCGAAGCGCCATCGCTTCGGCAGTTACGCCAACCGTCGCGCTCCGCACAGCTCTCGTGATCGTACGAGTCGCTTCCTTTCTCACGACCGATCCATTGTGCACATTTCGGAAAGTCTCACTGATTGTGAGCCGCTGATCCCCGTGGTGGGTAGATTTGTTCCGCGTCGCGGCGCAATCGATCCGGGGAGACGTGCAGTCTGTATCGAATGCGCGGGCTGTGACGGTTGAATCGTGTGCATTGTCTGGGAAGCCGTGGGAAATGCGGAGAGCCGCGTCGGCAGGCGTCTCGGGCGTGCTTACGATGTAGTCTTGCATGGTGCGACTCGCGGTGGGTGGTCGATGTCGGTGCCCCTGTGGTGGCGCGCCGTTCGATGTGTGTGGATTGTGCGGCGGAGTCGCAAGCAGCGGACCCGCTCGTCGCCGGGCTGTGTGCGGCAAGTCGCGTAACGCGTGATTGGGGAGCAGTGCCATCGCGGCTGCTACGGTCGCTTTGATACAGGTCGGCCGCGGGACGATCGATCGGGAGCCGGTTCGTGCGAGCGCCCAGGACGCCGGAAGAATTCATCAGGCTGCTGGAAAAGAGCCAACTGCTGAAGCGGTCCTTGTTCGAAAAGATCAAGCCGCAGTTGCAGCAGTTCGGTGCCGAAGGCGATACGCCCGAACGGCTGGCCAAGTCGCTCGTCAAGAACCGCATCCTCACGCCGTATCAGTCCGCCCAGTTGCTCAAAGGTCGCTGGAACGGTTTCTACATCGGGAAGTACCGCCTGCTGGATCTGCTGGGCCGCGGCGGCATGGGCAAGGTCTACCTCGCCGAGCAGATCACGATGCAGCGGGTCGTCGCGGTCAAGGTCGTGCGTCCGCGGGCGGCATCCGATCGCGTCAACCTGGCCCGTTTCGTCCGCGAAGCACGTGCGGTGGCACAACTGCGGCACCCGAACGTCGTTCAGGCCTACGACTTCGACGCATACGGCGGTGTCCCGTATATCGTGATGGAATACATCGAGGGACTGAACTGCGACGAGATCCTGTTGCACTTCGGCCCCGTACCGTACCCTCAGGCTTGCGATTTCATCATGCAGGCGGCTGAAGGGCTGCAACACGCCCATGAACTCGGGTTGGTCCACCGCGACATCAAGCCGGGCAATCTGATCGTCGAATCGACCGGGACGCTGAAGATCCTCGATCTGGGGCTGGTGACCTGCCTGGGGCCGGAAGACGGGCAGTTGACCAAACGCGACGAACACGTCGGAACGGCGGACTATCTTGCGCCCGAGCAGGGGCTGGACAGTCGGGACGTGGACATCCGGGCCGATATCTATTCGCTCGGTTGCACGATGTACCACCTGCTGGCCGGGCACCCGGTGTTTCCTGATCGTTCCACGACGCAGAAGTTGCTCCTGCATCAGACCACGATGCCGACCCCGATCCGCAACATCGTTCCGGATGTTCCGCCGGAGGTCGATGCCATTCTCAACAAGATGCTGGCCAAGAAGCGGGAGGATCGCTTCCAGACACCGGCGGAACTGGCCGAGGCGTTGGCACCGTTTGCCCAGCGCCGGGTCCCGCCTTTCGATCTGTCCGCGATCCGGTTCAAACTGAAGGATCTGGAACCGTTCCTGAAGCGAGGTCCTTCGCCGTCGTCGATCATCGGTCGCAACTCGCTGGATTCGCAGATCGTCAAACGGACCGCACAGGCTACCGATGACGATTCGGTTGTCACGGAAGGCGTCGTGGATCCGGAGCTGCGGGCCATCCTGGCAGGAGTCGAAGACACCGCCAGCGAAACGCAGCGTTTCCTGGAGGGGGAGAAGAACGAGGCCGAGGCTCAGGTGATCTCCGCGGCAGGTAACGAAGGCGCAGCGGTCGGAGTGGCGGTGGTGAGCAAAACGGCGGTCGGGGCTGCATCCGGCGTGTCCGGAGGAAGCGCCGTTGCCGTGGCTGCAGCGGATGCGGCGCGGCGCGACGCGTGCCGGCAA
>RFHO01000205.1 GCA_003696385.1 Planctomycetota bacterium
CGACGCTCGAGGATCGCGAAGCCCGACTGCGGCTGCTGCTGGACGGCACGCGGCCGGAGGAAATCGCCCAGGCGGAGGCGCGGTTGCGGGCCGCTGAAGCGACCTTGCAGCAGATGCGCAACGGGTATCGCGAAGAGGAGATCGGCGAAGCGCGGGCCCGACGGGATGCCGCCGCGGCAGCCGTGGATGCGATCCGCCGGCAACTGGCCGAGTTGAACGTGGTGTCGCCGGCGGACGGGATCGTGGACGCGGTGGACCTGTGGCCGGGAGACCTGGTCGCTCCCAATGCACCGGTCGTCACACTGCTGTTGCCCGAAGAATTGCGGATCCGGGCATACGTGCCCGAGCGGCTTTTGCAGGTGCGGGTGGGCGATCCCGTGGCGGTGACCGTGGCATCGTTGCCGGGACGTCGGTTCCGCGGCCGGATCGAGTTCGTCGCCCGCGAGGCCGAATTCACCCCGCACAACGTCCAGACGCCCGAAGACCGGGCGCAACTGGCGTACCGCATCCGCGTGCGATTGCTGGAAGGTCACAGGTTCATTCGTCCTGGAATGATTGTCGATATCCACTTCGACGCGGGCATGGGTTTCGATCAGGGCGGCGGCGACGTGCGCGGTGGGGATCGGGCGACGGAAGCGGGCAGCGGAAGCGGCTCCGGCCGCAGCCGAGGAGCGCACCAGTGAGCACGCCGGACGCAACCGTTGTGATTCGGGCCGAAGGTTTGACGCGGCGGTTCGGCGATCTGATCGCCGTCGATGGTGTCAGCTTCGAGGTTCCCGCCGGCAGCATCTTCGGACTGCTGGGGCCCAACGGCAGCGGCAAGTCGACGATCATCCGCATGCTGTGTGGTGTGCTGGTGCCGACGTCCGGCCGGGCGACGGTCCTCGGATTCGACTGTGCGCGCCAGGCGGAGGCGATCAAGCCGCGGATCGGCTACATGTCGCAGCAGTTCAGCCTGTACACCGACTTGAGCGTGCGGGAAAACCTCGAGTTCTACGCGCGGATCTACGGCCTGGCCGGTGAGCGGGCGACGGCGCGGTTCGATCATGTGGTGCGTCTGGTCGGTCTCACGGACCGGCTTGAACAGACCGCCGGGACCCTCTCGGGCGGATGGAAGCAGCGTCTGGCGCTGGCCGCCGCGTTGATCCACCAGCCAGAAGTGGTGTTTCTGGACGAGCCGACCGCCGGGATCGATCCGGTCGCACGGCGGGAACTTTGGGACCTGCTGTTCGACCTGGCGGCTTCGGGAACCACGCTTTTCGTCACCACGCACTACATGGACGAAGCCGAACGGTGTTCGCGTGTGGCGTACATCGATCGGGGCCGGCTGGTGGTCTGCGGTGAACCGGCGGAACTGAAGACGCTGCCGCAGGTTTCGCCTCCCGGTACGCGGCGTTGGGAAGTCCGGGTCGAACATCCGCTGCGGGCCCTGCAGCGATTGCGCCGCCACGAGGAGGTGCTCGATGCAACGCTGTTCGGCGAGACCATCCACGTGCTGGCGCGCGATTCGTTCCCACCGGAGGCGCTGGTGGCGGCGGTGGGTGCACCGACCGACTCGGTCCAGGTGCGGCCGATTCCCCCATCGCTGGAAGACGTGTTCGTCACGCTCACCCGGCGAAACCACGCGGCCGGCAGCGACGGCGACTCGCGCAACCACGACCGACACCGCGATCGCGGCCTCGATCGGAAGGCTCACACTCACGCGGAGATCGGGAAGGAACCGTCGCAGTCCACGTTGCGCCCCGCTCCGTCGCCGCCTTCCGCCCCGGCCGGCACGGATGAACCGGTCCGGCACGGCGGCGGATTGCAGGCCGACGGCGCGCCGCAAGGATCGGCCGCAGGGTGGCCCGAGCGGGAACCGACGCGGCCACCGGCCATGCGAGGATTCGCCGCCGTCTTTTTCAAGGAGATGGCGCACATCCGGCGCGATCCGATGACCTTGTTCTTCATGTTCGTCGTCCCGGTGTTGCAGACGTTCATCTTCGGGGTGGCCATCGACACGGAAGTCCGCGACGTCCCGACCGTCGTGTTCAATCTGGATGGCCGGCGTCCATCGCAGGAACTGGTCGAAGCTTTTGCGAACACCGGGACGTTCCGGGTCGTGGCCCGTGTGACGTCGGAGCGGCAGTTTCGGGGAATGCTGGTTTCGGGCCGTGCGCGCGTAGGGCTGCGGATTCCCGCGGATTACACCGAACGCCTGCAGTTGCGGGAACGGGCGACCGTCCAGGCGCTGATCGACGGCAGCGATTCGCAGGTGGCCACCGCGGCGCTGACCACGGCCCGGCTGCTGGGACTGCAGATGTCACTGGCCCGTGCCACGCCGCTGCTGGAAGCGAGCGGGCAACCGCCGGCCCGCGACGAATACGGCGCGGCTGCCCAGCCGATCGAAGTGCGTCCGCGGTTGCTGTTCAATCCCGAACTGAAAAGCTCGCATTTCTTCGTGCCCGGACTGGTCGGCATCATTCTGCAACTGGTGGCGCTGTTCCTGACGTCGTTCGCCATCGTGCGGGAGCGGGAACGCGGGACGCTGGAACAACTGTTCGTCACACCGGTCGGCCGCGGTGGATTGCTGTTGGGCAAGCTCCTGCCGTACGCGATCCTGGGGTTCACCGAGGCACTGATCGTGCTGAACGTGATGGTGCTGGTCTTCGGCGTGCCGATCCGCGGCCAGCTGGCGGAATTGCTCGAGCTGTCCGCGCTGTTTCTGGTCTGCGCCCTGGGGCTGGGACTGCTGGTGTCGACGCTCGCTGCAACGCAGCTTCAGGCCATCCAGTTCGCGTTCATGATCATGCTGCCGTCGGTGCTGCTTTCGGGGTTCGTGTTCCCCCGGCAGCAGATGCCCGCCGCGGTGTACCTGTTGACGTTCGGAATACCGGTGACCTATTTCGTCGAGATTCTGCGGGGGATTGTGCTCCGCGGTGCGACGGCCGCCGACCTGGCACCGTCGGTTGGCGGCTTGGCCGCGATGACCGTGCTGATTCTCGCGATCAGTCTGTCCCGGTTCCGCAAGCAGCTCGGGTGATCCGCCGATCCGACGTCGTCGCCGACCGGAACGGATCGCCCCGGCGTTTCAGTTCGTGGCCCCGCATTCGGCCAGCAATTCCGCTGGCGAAACCGCGCGATGCTCGGCCGCGGAGCGATAGCACGCTTCGACCACCGCCATCGTCTTCAGGTTGTCGCGGCCGTTCAGCATCGGCGGTCGGCCGCTCTCCAGAGATGCGATGAGGTCACACATCGGGCCCGAAAAGGCGTCGGGAAACCACACCACGTCCCATTGCGGCGCGAACCACAGCCGTCCCAATCGCGTACTGGTGAACCGCACGGTGCTGGGTTCCCGCGCGGGATATTTCGGCCAGCCGATCGTCCCAATGGCGGTTCCCTCCGTGCCTTCCAGCCGCCACTGAATGCCGATTTCAGCCGCCGCGCCCTCGCGGGCCGGTCCCGCCCACACGTCGTCCCATCCGGCGGCCCGCAGTCCGTCACCGTACTCCAGCACGTACAGGGCGATCCCATCGTGGTGCGGGAAGGAACGGCTCGTCCGCGGGTCCGGGCACGCACTGGCCATCACGCGATCCGGATCGCCCAGCCAATGGCGGAACGTGTCCAGGTGATGGATGCTGAGGATCCGGAAGGTCACCCATCCCTGACGCTTCTGCCAGGGCATCCAGTGTGGGATGGCCCGCAGGTCGATCGTCGCCAGCACCGGAGTTCCCAGCCAGCCCTGTTCGAGCAGCTGACGCGCGGCGCGAACCGACGGATCGAACCGCATG
This sequence comes from Planctomycetota bacterium, assembly GCA_003696385.1. Taxonomy (GTDB): domain Bacteria; phylum Planctomycetota; class Planctomycetia; order Planctomycetales; family Planctomycetaceae; genus J052. The sequence goes on from RFHO01000205.1 coordinate 3,771, forward strand.
TTCTGGTTCACGGCCAACGTGATCCCCGCCTCTTCACACATCCGCACGATGGAGACGGCCTGAGCGAGATCCACGCCCAGCGGCTTCTGGCACAGAATCCCGCGGATGTGGTCGGCATGCCGCACGGCTTCGCGGACGATCTCGATCTGCACGTCCGGCGGGACCGCGATATCGACGATTTCGATCCGCGGATCGGCCAGCAGCGCCCGATAGTCCGCATGAACCGTTTCGATCCCGTGGCGGGCCGCCACCTGTTTGGCACGCTCCATGCGCCGCGACGCGATCGCCGTCGCGCGCAGTCCAACGGACGAGTACGCCACCAGGTGGCATTCGTCCATGATGAAACCCGCGCCCACGCAGCCGATCGCAACATCGGTGCGAACCGGCCGCGGAGGGGCGACATCCAGCGCGATCGGCGACTCGTACGCGGTCGGTGACATCGTCGGGTTCCCCTGCGAGCAACGGGTGTCGGGTTCGAACGGAAGGCGGCTTCGAACGGCACGACGGCACGGTGGTGAGCGCCGACCGCCGGGCGACCGCGTTGTCCACCAATCCGCGGACGGACCGTCAGCCGTCGACCAGCAGAATCGGTTCGAGCGCTCCGCGGGGTCGTATGCGGGCCACGTAGGTTTCCCGTTCGGAATGGCAGCCCAGGAACGTGCGGGCCACGGTGGGCTTGCGCAGGCTCCGGTACATCAACAGGTGCAGCCGGCCCATTCGCAGGCGAAAGGCCGCGGCGACCGAAGGCGGCACGCGGCGACGGTTCTCGGCCACCGTGAGTGCGCGCCACAACGGGGAGCCCACCGGTTGCCCCCAGCTCAGAACGATCGGCCAGAACAGCCCGCCGCCGGCGTCTTCGACGGCGTAGACGATCCGGCCGTCATGTGTGGCGACTTCCAGCGGGCAGGGACGTCCAAGCACCGCCGGCGCTTCGGGGAACCGCGTGTCCGGCGCGGTGACGAACACACCGCCC
>RFHO01000206.1 GCA_003696385.1 Planctomycetota bacterium
CAACAGATCGAACCGGGCTTGATGGCGCACCAGCATTCGGCGGCCTTTCCTGCAATCGGAACTTTTCGGCGCGTCCCGGCGGTCGACGCCTTTCGGCGTCCCCTGCGGTGCGGGCACAGCGGTTGCGACAGGGCGCGGCGTCGCGGTCCGGATCGTCCGCCGGGAGGGATGCCGCGGCTGCGATCCGTGTCCCGTGTTCCGGCGACGCAGGCGGTCGCCATCGTGACCCGCCGACACCCGCGGCCGGAGTCGATTGTAAATCCGACAATGCGGTGGCGCCATCACGGCATCGGAGAACCGGCGCGGACCGCGGTTCAGCGCCTCGTCCGCGTGTTTCGGCCCGCGGCATCCTCCGAACGCCCGGCGAACCGCGCGGCATACATCGCGATCGACGCCGCGTGGGCGACATTCAGCGAATCCGTACCGTCGAACATCGGAATGGTGATCCGGTGGTCGGCGCGGGAGAGCCACTGTTCGTCCAGGCCGTGCGCTTCGTTGCCCAACAGCAGCAGCACGCGTCGTCCGAAGCGCGCCTCGGGCAGCGGAATCGCGTCTTCCGAGACGACCGTGGCCCAGCTCTCCCAACCGCGCGTGCGCAGCTCGTCCACCACCGCGCCCAGATCCGCGAACGGAAGCGTGGGGACATAGAACACATTGCCCATCGACACCCGGATGACCCGGCGCGAAAACGGATCGCAGCACCGCCGACCGACCAGCACGCCGCAACAGCCGAACGCCCGAGCCGAACGGACGATCTGCCCCAGATTGTCCGGATCGGTGGTGTGCGGGCAAACGATCCAGATGTGGCGGTCGCTTCGGTCACCTCCGTCGGCGGGATGCGTCTGTCCGGCCCACAGCCGTTTCAGGACCGGAGGATCGTCCAGCAGTTCCGGGGCCGCTTCGTACAGCTCGCGCCGTCGCTGACCGCAGGCCAGCATCCCCTGGTGGAACGGGAATCCGACCAGTCGCTCGGCCAACGCATCGGGCACCACCAGCACGTCCGTTCGTTCGGCCCACTGGGGTGGGATGGTGTCCCGACGGGATTCGGTGACCAGCACCGAGCGCACGGGAAAGCGGCTGGCCATCAGCCGCTCCACCACCCACCGGCCTTCCGCGACGAAGGAATCCGACCAGCGGGTCGCATTGCTGCGCTTCAGCTCGCGGAACGGCGCCAGCTCGGGAGCATCCAGATTCGCGATCGGACGCCATGCCACGGGAAGGACTCCGCAGTCGCCGAATCGCCGAGACGACGATTCGATTCACACGTTGTTGGTCGAACGGGATGCCATTAGTATACGCCCGGCCGGAAAACCAGCGCGTGCGACGAATCCGTCGTAGTCGTCAGGGATGGTGTCACCCGCACGGATTCCGGAGGTTGTCGTTCTCCGCCGCAGCGTGCGGCGAATGCCCCGGACGAGGAAGGAAACACGGTGCCGCGGACGTCATCCAGCCTGACGCGACTGATTGCCGTCCTGTATTGGACGGCCGCCTGGGCGGTGACGCTTCCGCACACGCACCATGCCGAGCCATTTGCTTCCTTTCGCAGTGACGCAGCGCGGGGGCAGGGAGCGTTCGAGCGGTCGCGCGGGTGGTCATCGCGTCCGCTGCGGCTCTGTCCGGCCGAACGGCTGCGTGCGACCGTTGCGAACGGGCCTTCGTCCACCCGATTCGCTCCGACGGGGCCGAAGGACGCCGACGCGCGCCGCTCGCCGACGGTGCCGGGCGTTCCCTTACGCGAACTGCAGCCATCGACCGACGCCGATGCCGCGGCCGCGCGCGTCGGTGGTAGCTGCTGGTGTCAGGCTGTCGTCAAACGCGCCGCATCGGGCCGGACGTGTCGGGCTCGTCTGTCGACCGAGCCTCTGGCCTTCGTGATCCTGCCCCGGGTCGCGGTATCGTACCTGCCGGCGCTGCGTTGTCTTCTTCCGCGTGCTCCGCCTTTCTGTGCCGCGTGACCCGGATCGCTTTTCCCCGCGGAGACTTCAGGGCGTAGCGTTGCGCACCGCGTCGCGCTGCACTGCGTCGCAGCCGGCGGATTTCCCGGCCGCGGGGACCTTCACAGCGTTTCTTGTGCGCGAACCGGCCGAACGGCCGAGCGTTCCGCTGCGTCGGGGCACGCCGCAGCCGTGCGGCGTCTTCGGGAGGGAACGAACCTCCGCCGACACTCGCCCGGCCGGTCACGCCGCAGATTTCCACAAAGGCTGGCACGAGGAGTCTTTTCCGATGCGACATATGCTGAGATTCATGCTGGATTGGGACGATTTCTGCGCCGCGCCGCACCGCGGCGGTGACCGTGACGCCGCGGCAGCGGCGGACGGTTCGGGGACGGCTTGTCCTGCGGACACCGTCGCGATACTCCGCGAATCCACCTGCCGGGGGCCGCTGGCCCGACCGCGGTCATTGCGCGGTTTCACCCTGATCGAATTGCTGGTGGTGATCGCGATCATCGCGATCCTGATCGCGCTGCTGCTGCCGGCCGTGCAGCAGGCGCGGGAGGCGGCGCGTCGTTCGGAATGCAAGAACCACCTGAAGCAGATCGGGCTGGCTCTGCACAACTACCACGACATCAACCGCGTGATGCCGCCCGGATGGTTTGGCGTGAGCGCCTCGGGCCAGCCCGATCCGAACGGCCCGACCGGCTGGGGCTGGGCCTCGCAACTGCTGCCGATGCTGGACAACGCGCCGCTTTACAACCAGTGCAATTTCAACGTTTCGGTGGGCGATCCCGCCAACGACGCGGTCCGCACCACCGATCTGCACGTCTATCGTTGCCCCTCGGACACGGGGCCCGACGAATGGGAGTTGCACGCCGCCGGCGGCGGGGCGGTGCTGGCGAAGTTCGCTACGGCCAACTATGTGGCGAATTTCGGCACGGACAACCTGGAGGGCTGTACGATGCTCGGTGCCGGCCAGCAGTGCCGCAGCGACGGCACGTTCTATCACAACAGCGCCACCCGCTTCCGCGACATCACCGACGGACTGTCCTCGACGTTCCTCGTCGGAGAACGGCGGACGGCGGCCGACCGCGATTGGTATTCGGCATGGGCGGGCGTCATTGCGGCGGGGGACGATCCCTTCGTCCGCATTCTCGGGAGCACGGACCACACGCCGAACAGCCCGTCCGTGCACTTCGACGACTTCGCCAGCTACCATAAAGGCGGTGCGCATTTCGTGATGGGCGACGGAGCCGTGCGGTTCATCAGTGACAGCATCGATCTGGGTGTGTACCAGGCGCTGGCCACGCGGCAGGGCGGGGAGACGGTGAGCCAGTTCTGATGTCGCAAGCGGACGGCTGCCGTGCCGTGCTGCGGTGAAAGCACCGTGGCGCGGTACGGTTCGTCCGTCCCAGGCAATCCCGTCCGGTCTGCTCGCGCGGCGTGGGCGATCGGGCGGCCCGGTGGTTGGTGCGGCGGCCGATGGTGGGGACCGGAGTGCGGTTGCGCGGCCTTCGCAGGGCTGCGGGAAGGAACGGGGGCGCCGCGGGCGCCGTGCGGCGGAGACGACGATGACCGACACATTGCGGATCGGCCTGATCCAGATGGTCTGCGACGAGCATCCGGAAACCAACCGGCGACGAGCGGCCGGGCTCGTGCGTGAGGCTGCCGGCCGAGGCGCCTCGATCGTCTGTCTGCCGGAACTGTTCTGTTCGCGCTACTTCTGCCAGAGCGAGGACCATCGGCACTTCGAACTGGCCGAACCGATTCCGGGGCCGACGACCGAGTTGTTCTCCGCGCTGGCCCGTGAACTGGGGGTGGTGATCATCACCAGCGTGTTCGAACGCCGTGCTCGCGGGCTGTTTCACAATACCGCTGCGGTGATCGACGCGGACGGCAGCCTGCTGGGAATCTACCGGAAAATGCACATTCCGGACGATCCACAGTACTACGAGAAGTTCTACTTCACGCCGGGCGACGTGGGGTTCCGGGTGTTCGAGACGCGGTTCGCACGGGTGGGCGTGCTGGTGTGCTGGGACCAGTGGTTTCCCGAAGCCGCTCGTGCCACATCGCTCACGGGTGCCGAAGTCCTCTTCTATCCCACGGCCATCGGCTGGTTGCCCGAGGACCGGGAAACCGTGGGCGACCGGCAGCTCGATGCCTGGCGGACGATCCAGCGATCCCACGCGATCGCCAACGGCGTGTTCGTCGCCGCCGTCAATCGGACGGGCTTCGAGCCGGCACAGGCCTGTTCGGATGGCATCGAGTTCTGGGGCCACAGCTTCGTCGCCGCTCCGGACGGACGGCTGATCGCGGAGGCGGGCGCGGAGCCGACCGTGCTGGTGACGGCGATCGATTGCGACGAAATCGACAAGTCCCGCACGCACTGGCCGTTTCTGCGCGATCGCCGCGTCGACGCGTACGGCCCGCTGTTGCGGCTGTGGTCCGACGGCGACTGAGACGTCGTTTCGCCCGTTGCGGTTTCGGCGATGCGGCGCCGACGTTCGGAGTGCGGCCGCTGGGTTTCTCCGCGGCGTCCGATCCGGCGACTCGGTGCGCGCGGCGGTGTACCGTGGCGGGACTTGACTGTTCACGGCCGTTCCACCCGGTGATAATGCAAGACTGCCTCGGGCGGCGCGCTTGCTTGCCGCTGGCAGTTTGACCGAGCAGACTCGGTCGATGACCGGCCGTTCCTCGGAAGGAAGTGCCCATGACGCGTCCCGTCAGTCCGCCCCCAGATATCCAACGGCGGTTGAAGCAATTGCGCCGGCGGATCCGAGCGTACGTGCTGGTGGAAGGCACGGCGTTGGTTCTGGCAACGCTGGGGTTGCTGTTCTGGTTGAGCTTTCTGCTGGATGTTGCGTACTTCCACTGGCGCCGCGTGGAACTGCCGCACTGGTTTCGCGTGGCGTTCGATGTGTTCGTGCTGGGACTGGTGGCCGCGCTGTTGTTGACGTGGGTCGTTGCGCGGACGTTCCGGCGGTTTCGCGAACGTGCGTTGGCGCTGGTGCTGGAGCGGCGGTTCCCCGAATTGAACGACCGCCTGATCACGGCGGTGGAAGCGTCGCAATCGCTGACCGGTCGCGAGACGCCGCTGACGCTCACCATGCTGGAGCACACGATCCAAGAAGCGGCTCGACTGGTCCGGTCACTGGATCTGTCGTTGGTTTTCGAGAAGCGGCCGCTGCGCCGCGCCGTGGTGTCCGCCGCGGTGCTGGCGGTGTCCATCGCCGCGCTGGCGGTGTTGAACCAGCAGGCGTTGGCCCGCTGGAAGGCCGGGTTCGTCGATCTGCAACCGCAGTACTGGGAGCGGGAGTACGGGTTGGTCGTCCGCGTGCTCATGCAGCCGGGAGACGTCGTCCGGGAATTCGAACCGGCCGGCACGGAATTGAGCATCAAGCACGCTCGCAGCGGTGATCTGGTGCTGCTGATCGAGAGCGAACCGGGAAAGCGGACGCCGGCGCGCGTGCAGATCGAGTACCAGTTGCTGGACAGCGGGGGTGGTGGGGTGGCGACCTGCACTCGCAGCAGTGACGGGAGCTTTCGTTACACCTTCAGCGGGTTGCTGGAAGACGTTCGATTCTGGGTCATCGGCGGCGATTTCCGCAATCGGTATCCGTACGTCGTCCGGGTCGTCGACGCCCCTCGTGCGGACCGGATCATTTTGGCTTGCCGCTATCCGGACTACACCGGACTCGCGGGACGTTCTTCCGATGAAGTCGTCGGGGCTCTACCGCCGGAGTTCGACGGGCGGGACAACGTGCTGCTGGCCGCCACGCAGCAGTCGCTGCCGATGGAAACGGACTTCCTGCTGCACGTCCAGGCCAACAAGCCGCTGCGGCGCGTTTCGATGCAGTTCGGGCGGTTTGAGCTGGATTTCGAAGCCGTTCGGGGTACGCCGCAGCTGGCCGCGACACGGGCCGCATTCAAGACCGCCGCTGCGGACGTCCTTCCCCGGCCCACCGCGGGCGGGGTGCTTGGCTCGGTGCAGTGGACGTCGACCAGCGCTGCCGGAGACTCTGCGGAATCCGCGGACGCATCGGGCGCCGACGCTCGCTCCGACGACCGCCCCGTAGCCGGAAGCGACGCGGAGCGAGCGGGAACCACGACCTCCGGTGGCCCCTCGCCTCCGAAGCCGCCGGCGCCGTCGGCTTCGGCATTGGAGGCTGGGGGGACGGAGTCCGGATCCGAAGGCCGCTCGACGATCAGCCCGCCGGTGGGCCGCGCCGGTGCGGCGCCTGCGTCGGTCCACGATTCCTCCAACGACGCCGGAGCGGCGGAGACGGCGTTCTGGGGCACCTTGACGGAGCGGAACGCGGCGGGAGAAATCGTCCGCCAGGTACGGCTCGGCCCGCAGCGGACGCGCCCGTTTCTGTCGGCCGAAGCGGCAACGACCTTTACGGTGCCGTTTCTCATCACGGCGCAGACGGAACAGCAGGTGGCCAAGCGTCTGGCGGCCTATGAAACGCCTTGGGGGACGCCTTTGATCCTGCCGCCGGACGTTCGCGTGCGTATCACGCTTGAGGACGAGGACGGATTGTTGAGCCTGGATCCCGAGCGGTTCACCGTCAACGGCGTCGTCGATCAACCGCCCACGATCGAGACACGTCTGCGTGGCATCGGTTCTTCGATCACGCGCAAGGCGCGCATCCCGGTCACCGGCTGGATCCGCGACGACTACGGCATCGTGGATGCGGGCTTCGTGTACGAAATCGGCGGACGAGCAGAACCCGAAACGGCCACCTTCGAGCACCCCGTGACGGGCTATCCACGGGAATTCCGGCTGGGCGGCGAAGCGGACCGGGCCGGCGAGGAACGGACGCCCCCGGCCGAACGGTTCGATGTTCTACCCTTGGAGCTGTCGGTCGGCGACAAGCTCACGCTGTTCGTTCGTGCCGTGGACGGAGACGACATCAACGGACCGCATCAGTCCGACGGCGAACGTTACACCTTCCAGGTCGTCACCAACGAAGAGTTGCTTTCGCTGTTGTATCGCCGCGAACTGAATCAGCGTCAGATTTTCGAACGTGTGATCGAAGAACTCGAGCAGACGCGTCAGGATCTGATTCTCCACCGGGCACGGCTTGCCGAACGCGACGACGGGGCGGGAGAAGGCCAATCGCGAATCGCACCGCGGACGCGTGCTGCGTTCGTTGCCGCGGTCGCGCAACCGGACGCATCGGTGAAAAATTCCCCCGCTCCTTCTACTTCCGGGATCGGTGACCTCGATACGGCCGTCGAAGCCTGTGCACAACGTTCGCTGCTTGCGATCCGCAAGAACCGCACCGAAACTCTGGCGGTGGAACAGGCCTTCCGCGACATCCGCGAGGAGATGGTCAACAATCGAGTGGATACGCCCAAACTGCTGGAGCGGATCGACGATCGCATTCTGGCACCGTTGCAGCGTATCAACGAAGCCGATTTCCTCGAGCTGGATCGCGCGCTGGGCCAGCTCGCCCTGTATGCGCAGCGACGCCAAGTGGGGACGGACGATTTCGATGGCGTGATCGATTCCACCGACGCGCTGATCGCCGGACTGAAGGCCATCCTTGGCGAGATGCGGAAACTGGAAAGCTTCCAGGAGGCCGTGGAACTGCTCAAGGCGATCATCAAGCAGGAAGAAGAACTGCTGGAAAAGACCAAGCAAGAAAAGAAAAAACGCGACCTCGAAAAGCTGCGCGGCAGCGGTTTGCTGGATTGAATCCCCGAGCAGGTCGTTGAGCGAACTGCCGCGGCAGCCGGCCGCGCCGATTCGAGAAGACGTCCAGCGGAATCGAGCGGGGGTTGAATTCGTCCCGTTTTCACGACAATCTGTACAGCGTCCCGAAGCGATTCGTTTGTCAAACGGGCTTTTCGAGTTTTTCCTGACACGCGATAGTTGCCGATGTGTTGATATGTGACGGGTGAGCCCGCGACGCTGCGCGCGTTTCAACCTGGTGGCCGGAATCCACGGGGGACTGCCCGATGACCCGAAACCAAAGAATGCGGTTGCTGATCGCGTTCGTGGCTCTGCTTGCTGCGGCCGTCCCGGCGGGGCGTTCGCTGCTCGCGGAAGACGCGGGGGACGTTGCTTCGGCCGCGGCGGGCGCCCGTGCCGATGTCAGTGGCCGCGACGGAGACGCGGCTGCCCAAACAGCTTCCCGGCCATTGGCACTGCCGGATGCCCAGGAAGCAATTCGTCAGCGGTTCTTGCGGTTTCAACGCACGCTCAGCGAGATTCAGCAGCACATTCGCAAGACCGATCCGGAGCGGGCTGAGCTGCTCGGCCGCGCCATGGCTGCGATGAATGAAAAGCAGTTCCGCGAGCAGATGTTGCAGATCGTGCAACTGTTGCGTTGGAAGAACCCGGCCACCGGGCAGGAAGACCCGCGTTTCGCCGATGCGATCGAACGGCAGCAGGCCGTCGTCACGGAACTCCGGGAGCTGCTCGAGCTGCTGCAGAGCGAAGAACGGCTCAGTGAGATCGAGCGTGAGCGAGCCCGCCTGCGCGACCTGCTGAAGGATTTGCGGCGTCTGGTTGGACGGGAGAAAGATGTCCGGGCGGCGACCGAACGAGGCGGACCGGGAGAAAAACTCGCCGAACGGCAGGGCGATGTCGAACGGGATGCCAAGCGGCTGGTCGAAAAGATCGATCGGCAGGACCGCGAGCGGAATGCCGAAAGGAATGGCTCGGATTCGGGATCACAAGGGAAGGACGGCCAGCAGTCCAAATCGAACGGAGGCAAGGACGGTGACCGCAGGGGAACCGACGGCGACCGCTCCTCGTCCGACGAGCGGAAAGAGCGGAACCAGGACCGCAACGAAGGACAGCCGTCCGAGAAGCCAAACGGAAATGAGCGGTCGGAACAAGGCGACCGGCAGAACAACGAAAACGGTCGCAACGGCCAACAGGGCAAGCAAGGTCAACAGGGGCAACAAGGCCAAAAGGGGCAGCAGGGTCAGCAGGGCCAACAGGGCCAACAGGGACAGCAGGGGCAGCAGGGGCAGCAGGGGCAGCGAACTCCCGGGCGCGACGACATCGAGCAGGCTCGCCGGGAGATGCAGCGGGCGATCGAAGAACTGAAACGCCTGGATCTCGACAAGGCGTCGGAGCACCAGGACGAGGCGATTCGCAAGCTCCAGGAAGCCCAGGCGAAGCTGGAGGAGATTCTGCGGCAGCTCCGCGAAGAAGAACGGAAGATCCTGCTCGCCGATCTGGAAGCGCGATTTCGCAAGATGCTGGGGATGCAACTGACGGTGTACCAGGAAACCGTTCGATTGGAGAAATCCGCCAAGGGGAAAGAAGCCACGCCGTCGACGCTGAATGCGCGGAGCATCCGGCTGGCCCGCGACGAGGACGACATTGTGCGCGAGGCGGATCGAGCGCTCGTGCTGCTGCGCGAAGAGGGGTCGTCGGTGGCGTTTCCGCAGGCGGTCGAAGGCATCCGTGAGGACATGCTCACGATCGTCGGGCGGCTCGAACGCGCTCAGGTCGGTGAGTTGACGCAGGAAATCGAACGGGAAGTCATCGAGGCTCTGGAGGAGATGATCGACGCTCTGCGCAAGGAGCTCGAGAAGCTCGAAGATCAGCAACAGCAACAACAACAGCAGCAGCAGCGACAACAACGCCAACCACTGGTCGATATCCTGGGCGAGCTGAAGATGCTTCGCACCTTGCAGCTGCGGATCAACCGCCGTACCAAGCGGTTGGGACGTCGTCTCGAGGGCGAACAGGCCACCGATCCGGATATCCGCAAACAGTTGAAGCAGCTGTCGGAGCGACAGGACGAAGTGCAGCGCGCGACGTACGATTTGGTGACCGGTCGCAACAAATGAGCGGCACGGCGACGTGCTGTGGCGGATGCCGCAGCGGCGGAGCCCGATTTCCATCTTCGGCGGAGGGCGGAAGCATGAGATCAGCCCGGCTGTGGTCACATCTCGCGATCCGGATTTCGGTTTTGCGGTCTGCGATGAAAAGCATCGTGATCATCTGCCGGTGGCTTGGCGCGCGGGTTTGCGACGCATTGAGCCTGCGGCGGATGGCGTGGGCGCCCGTGCCGGTTCGGAATTCCGTCAGCCGTGCGTGGCGACGAGACCTTCGGCTGTGGGGGGCGTTGGCCGTCGGCGGTGTGGCGACGGTTTCGATGGCGGCGACGCCCGCGCAGTCGGGGCCGAACGGCGGTGGGCAGCCGGCTGCGGCGGAAACGCGACCGGCTGCCGGGGCGGAGAAGAACGAGAAGAGCACCGTCGTCTATGCTGCGATGGCGCCCGACGTCGTGCGGTTGCGGGTCATCAACTGGGTTGCGACCTACCACCCGAAGGACGCCCGACTGGCGGAGAAGATCGGCAAGCTGTGGGCGTTTGCCGGTGAGACACCTTCGGGGACACGGCTCCTGGAGTTGGCCGCCGAGTCGTTCGCGCTTGCCGATCCGGAAGTCGCGGACGTCTTCGATGCGCTTCGCCCGCCGCGGGAAGTCGTTCTGTTGCCGAATATCGATCGCGTGCTGGCTCGGTACGAAGCCGACACGTTCTTCGCGGCCAACTTCCGGCTGTATTGCAGCCGTCTGATGACGCAGCAGCGGATGTACGACGAGGCTCTGGATCTGCTGACGCCGGTCGAGCTGGTGGATGTGATCGATCCGGCCACGTTCTTCTTCTGCAAGACCGTCGCCCATCACGCGTTGATGCACAAGGAAGAGGGACTGAAGGCGGTTGGCCGGCTGTTGCACGACACCGAAGACGTTCCCGAGCGCTACCGAGCGTTGGCCGTGCTGATGGAATACGACCTGAAATCGCTGAAAGAGGGTTCGCTGGACGCCGCAGCGCGGTTGATGAACGACGTGGAACGACGCCTGGCCCTGGGCCGCGGTGGAGCGCGCGTGCAGAAGAAGGAAGATGAGATCATCGAGATTCTCGACGAGATCATCAAGAAGATCGAACAGCAGCAAGCAGGCGGTGGCGGCGGTGGCGGCTCCGGAAGCAACAGCAACCAGTCCAGCAGCCCCGCCGCGGACAGCTCGGTGAAGGGAAGCACAGCCCCCGGCGAAGTGGATCCGAAGGACCTGGGCAAGAAGGCCGGCTGGGGCAATCTGCCGCCGAAGGCGCAGGCCAAGGCCAAGAACCTGATCAACCGCCACTTCCCGGCACACTATCGCGAAGCGATCGAAGAGTACTTCCGCAAACTGGCGGGGCGCCGCCGCACCGTCGAACCGAAATGATGGTCTCCGCGATGTCCGAACTTCTCCTGTGCGCGGGTGCCGATGGTGTTTCGCCAGGGCACCGCGGTCGTTGCCCGGCTCGGTCGCCTCTGTGTGTCGCGTTCGTCGCCTTGATCGCGTTCTCGTCGACGGGAGTCACCAGTGGTGCGGCGGATGCTGCGGCCTCCGACGCGGACCAAAAAGCTTCTGCGCCTGCATCTGTCGAAAAGACCGCGGTAAGACCTTCGTCGCCGCTCGAGGTCGCCGTCGAGACGCTCGACGGCGAACGGCTCACAGGACGACCGGTCTCGCTGGACGGCAAGCAGCTTGTGTTGGCAGGGCGAGACGGGGCAGAGCGGAAAGTTCCCGTGACGTCTTTGCTGGAAGTCCGTCCGGTCGCTGGTCAGCGGGAGAGCGAAGCGAAATCCGGAACCGTTCGGCTGTATCTGATCGACGGGTCGGTCGTGCTTTGTGACCAGTTTCGTATCGAGGGCCCGCGCGCCTCGGGGAGAACCGCAGGCGGCGACACTTTCACGTTGGATCGGCAATTCGTGCACAGTGTCTTGCTGACGGAGAAGACCGACGGAGTGGCCGACGCATGGCAAAAGATCCGCGGTGGGCAACACGAGTCCGACGTGCTGGTCCTGCGGAAGCCGGGCAACCTGCTGGACACGATCGAAGGCGTCGTGGGCGACATCGGAGAGGAGCAGATTCAGTTTCTGTTGGACGATTCCGAAGTCCCGGTGAAACGTGAGCGGGTTTTCGGCATCGTGTTCGTCCGTCGCAGCCGCCCGCAAACACGCCCGGCCGTGTGCCTGCTGGAGCTGCGGGACGGTCAGCGCTGGAACGCGGCCAACGTACGGCTCGATGGGCCGATGCTGCGGGCGACGTTGTCGGCGGGCATCGAGGTCGGGGCGCCGTTGAACCGAATCGGCCGGATGGATTTCAGTCTGGGCAAGGTGGCGTATCTTTCTCGGCTGGACCCGATCGAAGCGACCTTCGAACCGTTTTTCAGCGGCGATACGATCAGCGCCGAGCTGTTTCAGTATCGGCGAGACAGGAACTTTCAGAATCAACCGCTGCTGTTGAACGACCGCGAGTACGGCCGCGGGTTGTGCATCCATTCCCGCACCCGGTTGCGATACCGCCTGAACGGGCTGTATCGGCGTTTCAAGACGCTGGCGGGAATCGATCCGACGCTGCCCAATCCACAACTCGGCCATGTCGTGCTGACGATTCGAGGTGACGGCAAGACACTGTTTTCCGAACCCATTGCCGGCAGCGATCCGCCGCGCGTCGTCGACGTGCCGGTGGAAGGGGTACGGGAACTCGAAATCCTGGTGGACTTCGGGGAAAACATGTCCGTCTGCGATCATCTGATTCTTGCCGACGCGCGGCTCATCCGCTGATCCGACCAGGCTTGCGATCGGTGGCGTGGTCGCTGGCTGAGCACTTCGCGGAGGTTGCCGTCCGGCCGACAGGGCGTCGGAGGCCGGAAAAGGCGGCCAACGAATCGATCCCGGAGGGGTGGCACCCATGTGTTCGCGTCCATTGCACTGCCTCGAAAATCCGCGCACGGTCGGGCTGTGGCATCTGCTGTGCGGCGTGATCTGTTGGGCCGTGCTGAATGTCACGGCTGGGCCATTACGCGCCGCGCCGGATCAGGCGGTGCTGCGTGCGCAGCAGCGCCGGATCGCTGTCATCGAACGCGCCGCGCCGAGCGTGGTGGCCATCTTCGCGCGGGGTGGCGCGGGTGGCGGTTCGGGCGTGGTCATTTCTCCGGACGGGTACGCGCTGACGAACTTTCACGTGGTGAATGCCGCCGGCGTTTTCATGAAGTGTGGTTTGAACGACGGTCGGCTGTACGACGCGGTGATCGTGGGCATCGATCCGACGGGCGACGTCGCGCTGATCAAGCTGCTGGGCCGCGACGACTTTCCGGCGGCGCCGCTGGGTGACAGTGATCAACTGCAGGTCGGCGACGACGTGTTCGCGATGGGAAACCCGTTTCTGCTGGCCACCGACTTCCATCCCACGGTGACGTTCGGCATCGTCAGCGGTACGCACCGGTATCAGTATCCGGCCGGTACGTTTCTGGAATACACCGATTGCATCCAGGTCGACGCTTCGATCAACCCGGGCAACAGCGGTGGGCCGTTGTTCAATGACCGCGGCGAGGTGGTCGGGATCAACGGACGGATTTCGGTGGAGCGGCGGGGACGAGTCAATGTCGGCGCCGGCTACGCCATTTCGATCAATCAGATCAAGTACTTCATGGACCATCTGCGCAGCGGCCGCATCGTCGATCACGCGACGTTGGGAGCAACGGTGCGAACGCGACACGATGGAGCCGTGGTGGTCGACCAGATCCTCGAACAATCCGAGGCGTGGCGGCGGGGGTTGCGCGAGGACGATGAGATCGTCGCCTTTGCGGGGCGCCCCATTCGCAGCGTGAACCAGTTCAAGAACATTCTGGGCATCTACCCGAAGGGCTGGAAACTCCCGTTGGTCTACCGCCGTGACGGCGTGAAGACGGAAATCCTGGTTCGTCTTCGTGGACTGCATCGGCAGTCGGAATTGATGCCGCGGCCGCGGAATGCTCCGCGACGCCCGAACGAAAAGAAGCCGCGAGAAGGCGAGCGACCGCGGCCCGATCCACGCGCCCGGAAACCGGTCATCCCGGAGGATCTGCCGCAGGAGTACCGGAAGCTTTATGTGCGCAAAGCCGGCTTTGCGAACTACTACTTCAACGAGCTGAACCAGAAACGCCTGCTGGAGACGCTGCGGGTGTTCGGAGAGACGCAATCCAAGCAGGGAACGTGGAGGATCCAGGGGGCGAGCGCCGATGGCAAACCGTTCGACCTGACCATCGCCAAGGACGGAGTGGGACTGGAATGGGGTGGAGAGGTGTTTCTGCAGCGTCTGGACGGCGGCGAGTTGCTGGACGAACCGCCGGGCACGGGCGGGTTGTTGATCGCGTTGGAGTTCTTCAAACGCCTGCTGACCACCGGCCGTGACGGATTCACGGATTGTTACTATCTGGGCAGCGAGCCACTGGACGGCAAAGGCGCTCAGGTGGACGTGCTGATCACCGAGCGTAGCGGTGTGCAGGCACGCTGGTATTTCCGAAAGGAGGACGGCCGCCTGGTCGGCTTCGACACGGAACTGGTCGATGATGCCGATCCGTGTGAGATCCGGTTTTCCGACGACCTGAAGTCCTTCGGCGACGTGCGGCTTCCGGCACGCTGGACCGTGCGTCACGGTGAAAAGCTCTTCGCGGAATTCCTGCCGTCGGCATTCGCCGCACGGAATTGAGGAAAGCGGCGGACGGGAACACCGGTCAAGGACACGTTTGGGACGAAACGCGATGATTTACGGCAAGCGGACGATCGACCGATGGGGCTGCGTTGCAGGGGCGGCTGTTCTGTGCGCCGCGATGGTCGCTCGGGCGTCGGCGACGGATCGTCATTCCGTGATCCGGCACGTGCAGCAGCGCGTGGTGAAAATCTTCGGAGCCGGCGGGCTGGGTAGCCTGGCGCCGTACGCGAGCGGCTTTCTGGTTTCGCCCGAAGGGCACGTGGTGACGGTATGGAGCCACGTGCTCGATGCCGAAACGGTGACGGTCGTTCTGGACAACGGGCGACGGTTCTCGGCAAGTGTGCTGGGTGCGGAACCGCCTCTGGATCTGGCGGTGCTGAAACTGGACCTGGGGGACTATCCGCCGGATCTGTCGCACTTCGACCTGGAAAGCGAGGCCGGTACGGCGTCCGTGGGGACACGCATTTTTGCCTTCAGCAACATGTTTCAGGTGGCTACCGGCGACGAACCGGTGTCCGTGCAGCGTGGTGTCGTGGCGGCCTTTGCGCGATTCCCCTTTCGTCGCGGTGCGTACGTGACCACCTATGACGGTCCCGTTTACGTCGTGGACGCGGTGACCAACAACTCGGGAGCGGAAGGCGGCGTGATCACCACGCTGGACGGCCGGCTGATCGGCATGATCGGCAAGCAACGGCGACATGCCGATACCAGTGCGTGGGTCAACTATGCTTTGCCCATCAGCACGCTGAAACAGCCGATTCGCGAAATAATCACTGGAACGTTCCGGCCGTCGACGCCACAGGAGCGTGCCGAACGGACTCCGAAGAACTATCGGCCGCGCGACTTCGGTCTGGTGCTCGTTCCGGACGTGGTATTCCGGACACCGGCGTTCATCGACGCCGTGATCCCCGGATCGCCGGCCCAGAAGGCCGGGTTGCGTGCCGACGATCCGACCGTGTTCGACAATGACCAGTTGACCCAATCGATCCGGGACGTCGAGGAATCGATCGGGCGGTTGCAGCCGGGTGAACGGCTGCGGATCGTCGTCAGGCGCGGCGACGAATTGATCGCCGTGGAAATGACGGCTCCGGCCAAACCTGCCGCGCCGTGAGCCGCTCACTGCGCGGTGTCCGGCACGGCTTGCCGGCAGCGGTCTCACGAGGAAACCACGCGGCGGGCCAGCCGTGCGCGTCCGCGGTTCCGCAGAAGCCTGCGGTGCCGGGTG